>JALVSV010000035.1 GCA_027024125.1 Methylothermaceae bacterium
TCGTAACACCATAATGAGCCAATGCGGAATCATTCAACAGCCTCTTGCCAAGATGCAGAAGAATCTCATCATCACCCATCGTTTCCGAGGGGGTTACCGTCAAACGGTCATCCACACCAACAACCCCGGAGACCTCCAGGGCAACACAATACGCCCTGCGTTTAGCCGATATCTCCGCAACTTCCCCGCTTAAAATGATGACTCCCCCCATACTTTCAATACTGACCCGATCACGCTGGGGATTGATCCATGGATCGATTTCGAAAGCGGAACGAACGGATTTGACGAGATCATTTGGCTCCATATTCCTTGCCTCCATAGCGTACGATACAGGTTGAATTGGGAATCGATATTTCAGGAAAACTTGGCTCAGGGTGGGGTCATCATGAAGACACTCAGGCCTTTCTATTGTTCATGTTTGTTCTTTCTTGATCGAAGCCGGTCCGGAAAACATGATCCCAGAGGGTTTGGCTGACACCGTATCCCAGGTTCGGATTTTGATAATGATGTTTTGCGTGATGCTTCATGAGTTTGACCAGGAACTTTTTCCTCAGGTGAAAATGATGCAGCGCGTAGTGAGTGATGTCATAACAAAGATATCCTGTGACGAAACCCACATAGAACGGCGCAACATATACACTGCCCAAGAAAGAACGAAACAGCATATAAAACAGTATTGCAAGAGGAATGCTGACACTTGGGGGCATGACCAGTCTCAAAGCGTCGTTTGGATAATCATGGTGAACACCATGAAACATGAAAATGATTCTTTTTCCTATCTTGCTCCTCGGCTTAAAATGAAAGACGAATCTATGCAGAATATATTCAGTCAAAGTCCAGAATAACAGTCCTGCAATCGCAAACATGATGATGTTGGGGACTCCCAGGCCCAAGACGAAATAAGAGCGATAGAAGAAGTACAGGATGACAGGTACAAAAATCCATAGCGGAACAGACCAGTGAACCTTGGTGAAGGTTTCCAGAAAATCACTTTTGAATATCCTTGCGGATTCATTTTTGTTCGATACGTATAATTTATCCATACTTCCTCTCGGTTTTCTTGTATTGAAAAGATAGTTCTATTGCAAAGGTTCCAAAATTACCCTTATTTCACTGGGAAGTATCGATCCAAGATTTGCGATTTTCTTATTTTAGAACTTGTGACGCCAAACAAGGGTAAAGCCTCAACAAAAACCCGCCGTTGGGCGGGTTTGTCAAAGCATCCATGCGAACATTGCCCCTATAGTTTCAGATAACGCAAACGATTGGCATTGGTCACCACGGTCACGGAAGACATGGCCATCGCGGCTCCCGCTATCATGGGATTTAGAAGAATGCCGAAGAAGGGATAAAGCATCCCTGCCGCCACAGGAATAGCCGATACATTATAGATGAAAGCCCCAAGCAGGTTCTGCTTGATATTACGCACGGTCGCCCGCGATAGCTTCATGGCCTCTGGAACCTTGAGCAGCGAGCCCTGCATGATGACCACATCGCCGCTTTCAATGGCGATATCGGTACCGGTGCCGATGGCAAATCCCACATTGGCCTGAGCCAAGGCTGGTGCATCGTTGATGCCGTCTCCGACCATACCGACGATCTCCCCTTTTGCCTGGAGCTCCCGCACCACGTTGGCCTTGTCATCGGGTAGGACCTGAGCACGCACCTGATCGATCCCCGCCTCCCGGGCGATTGCCTGGGCAGTCTTCTCGTTGTCACCGGTAACCATCCAAACCCTGACCCCCATCTCCTTGAGTTCTGAGATGGCTTGTTTGGAATCATTCTTGATGATATCTGCCACCGAGATGATCCCAGCCACTTTTTTATCCAGCACCAGAATCATGGGCGTCTGTCCCTGCTCGGCAAAGTTATCCAGCTGATCCAGCACATCCCTGATTTCGATTCCTTCACTTTCCATCAGGGCAGCATTGCCAAATAATACCTGCTGGCCATCCATATTGGCCTTGACTCCCTTGCCTGTGACCGCCTCGAAACCAGAGACCGGCTTCATCTCTAAACTGCGTTGTTGGGCCTCAGAGACGATGGCACCGGCCAGCGGATGTTCCGAACCTGCCTCAATGCTCGCAGCCAATTGCAGGATCACTTCTTCCGTCCATCCGGTTCGGGGGTATATCGAAGTAACCCTGGGTTTACCCTCGGTCACCGTCCCCGTCTTGTCCAGCACCACCGTAGTGATGCGGCCAGCTGTCTGCAGCGCATCACCATTGCGAATCAGGATACCGCTCTGCGCCGCCCTTCCCACTGCCACCATGATCGATATTGGGGTGGCCAGTCCAAGGGCACAGGGACAGGCAATGACCAGCACCGTCATCGAGGTCACAAATGCGTATCCCAGAGAGGGTTCAGGACCAAAACTCCACCAGGCAAGGAAGGTCAAGGCTGCGATCCCCACGACGACGGGAACGAAGACCGCCGCGATCTGGTCCACCATACGGCCAATCGCAGGTTTGCTGCTTTGGGCCTGACGTACCGATTCGATGATATGGGAAAGCACCGTATCCTTGCCGATATGGGTTGCCTTCATCAGGAAGGAACCACGGAGATTTACGGTACCGCCGATGACCTCGTCACCCTCGCTTTTTTCCACAGGGATGGATTCCCCGGTCAACATCGACTCATCGACGCTGGAATGACCATCGACAATCACCCCATCCACCGGGATCTTTTCCCCAGGCCTGACCCTGATGATTTCGTCGACGCCTACCTCTTCGATGGGAACGTCGATTTCCTGACCATTACGAACCACTCTGGCAGTGCGTGGCTGCAAGCCGATCAATTTACGGATAGCCGACGAGGCTCTGCCACGTGCCCGGGTTTCCAGGGCTCCACCCAGGGTCACAAAGGCGATGATGATGACTGCAGCCTCGAAATATGGGTGAG
Organism: Methylothermaceae bacterium; assembly: GCA_027024125.1. Taxonomy (GTDB): domain Bacteria; phylum Pseudomonadota; class Gammaproteobacteria; order Methylococcales; family Methylothermaceae; genus Methylohalobius. Next base: position 2,902 of record JALVSV010000035.1, read on the forward strand.
TGGCTTCGGGTGGCAACACTTCGGCAAAGTCGATCACGATGGTTGAATATAACCAGGCGGCACCCGTTCCCATGGCGATCAATGCATCCATATTGGCAGATCCGCCACGCAGGGATTTCACTGCGCCACTGAAGAAATGCCCACCGGCGTAATACATCACTCCAAAAGTGATCAAAGAAACGATGGCCCAGAAATCACTGCCTTGAGGTGTCCCGATCGGTGGCCACAAGTCCAGCCAGCCCCCCACCATGAGGGGAATACCCCAGGCACCGGCAGCAGCGGATTTGCGTAGCAGGGTTTGATAGCGCTCCTCTTCCATCCGCTCCTGGGCTTCAAGGTCCTCGAAGCTTTCCATCAAGGCGGCGTCATAACCCACTTCCTGCAAAGCCTCCCGCAGCTTTGCAGGATCCACTTCCCCTTCGACCACAGCTGTATGGTCGGCGAAATTGACCACCACTGACTTGACGCCAGTCACACCCTTGATCGCATTCTCCACGGTTTTGACACAACCGGCGCAGCGCATTCCGATAATGGACAAACGGGTACTTTGTTCCTCTTCTGTTTGCGCTGACTGATCAACCGCTACCGCCATGTTCCTGACCTCTTGATCTGTATTTGCTTAACGTTTCTGCGAGTCGCTCTTTCCATTATCCCCCCCACGTATGTTTTGGTATCAGACACTTTACCAATTCGGGACGGCCTGAGTGGAACTGCCAGAGAGATAAAAGACAATTGTTTCTGTGTAATCGGTGATTTTCACGCAAACGCTTGCGCAAATCAAACCGCAAGCAGGTGTAACCAAGGTTCCATCATCGATTCAAGCGATGCAGGTGGTCTGCTTCGAAAAACGCCGTGAATACTTTCTTGCTACGCAATCCTGCTGTCCAAGAAAGCCCTGCCGCAACTTCCCTGTTCGGGCGCTCGCCCGGCTGAGAAAGCTCGCTGGACTTTATGAACCACTTCCCTGTGGTTCACCCCGTTGGGGCCAGCCTGTCGGCTGTTCAAATTTGTTCCCGACAAATTTGCCGGTCCGGGTTCGCCCCTGTAGGCTCCACGCCGGCTTCCCTGCCGGCGAGGCTTTCTAATCAGGCCACCTACCCCTTTGATCAATCCTTTACGGGTATCAATGACGCGGACCCGTCTTGATAGCATTTTCACTGACATACCTTGCATCGGGCAAGAGAGCTGGCCGAACTCCTGACCCGTCCCCGGCGAATCCAACGCCGGGATGGTACCTGCATGACCGTGCCTTTCTCTATGTCATCAACCACGACAAATTCTCCATGGAGCATGCCCATCCAACAACTCCAGGGGATTTGCCCGCTCTGTTGGGGGGTGAACTCCACAATCTGGGTGCCTGGCTTCAGCTCAATCTCAAGATTCAGCTTTGGCACCAGTATCACCCGGTTGCATCCTGTGAGCTCCTTACCTTCGATGATCCAGCGAACAGGTACGCCCTTTTTAAGTACAAATCGATTGGGTTCATAACGCCCTGACCGAACTTCCATGCGGATTTCCTGGAAAGGACCTTGACCTGGCAATTTCTGTTTCCCGATCAATTCCTCCACCGACCTGCCACGCTTGAGCAACGCCTGGATGTCATACCCGGAACCTGTCATTGCCAAGCCGCGATTCAACATCACCAACCCCAGGCTGATGACCAAAATACCTGAAGCGTTAAGAATTTTATGCGTCATACGATGGGAGATCAGGCTGGCCAGCAACCCAAACCCAAACATCAAGGGCAAAGTCCCAACCCCGAAAATGAACAGCAGTTTGGCACCCTCAAGGGCATCTCCGGTACCAGCCGCCATCACATACATGGCCTGCAATGGTCCACAGGCGATCATCAGTCCATTCAACAAGCCAATAATAAAAGGCTGGCTGGTTCTGTGTGTCTCTTCACGCACGAAACGTGATAGGAAACGGGGCATGGTAAAACCGATACGCACCACAGAGAACACATGCAACATGTTGAAGCCATACAGAATCAGGAAACCACCCGCCAGAATGGCTGCTATGCCCCGCATGGTAGGAGTGAAACTGACGATGGCACCGAGCAGGCCAAAACCTGCCCCGATCACCGTATAGGACAAAAGCTTGCCGATCCCGTACTGGAAGTGCAACCAGTAGGTATTGGCGGTCACCTGGGCTTCACGGGCGGTATAGCTGACCACGAAACCACCGCACATTCCCACACAATGGAAGCCGGTCAGCAGCCCCACGATCAGTACTGCCCAATAACCCATGTGAACATGCAGATCAGGCAAGTGGAAGCGGTCAATCAGGTGGGTACCGCCATACAGAATCAACAGGATACCCCCCACACCCAGAAGAACACCCAGCAGGCGGTTGAACATCTGCTTTCTTTGGGCCGCCCTGTCTATGAGGGCGCAGTGATATCCTTTCGCCTCAACCACATCAAAGATCTTGGCCAGTGGGATGACAGATGGATCGAAAGTCACCTGGACGACTTGGGAAGCGAAATTGGAGCGGACCTTCAACACTCCAGGCAGCTTACTCAGTGCCAGCTCGATCACTTTTTCGCAGCTGGAACAGTGCATGCCCTGTGCACGGAATGTCACCTGACGCTTTGTCATAAACTAATTATCTGGTTCTTTGTGATATTTATTGGACGAATACATCATGAATAAAGTGCCATCAAGCTGAAACAACTAGACAATTATAAGGACCACAACAAACCGCCCGATGCGGCATTTTGTCGCATCGGGCGGTTGTCAATGCGGTGGAAATCGTATTTAGCTCTTGAAGAACTGTAACAGGGTGTCGATGAACTCTTTGAATTTATCGAGCAACGACTGTTGCCCGAACCCTTCCACCTTGAACCCCTGATCCACGATAGTCTGCTTTAATGTATCCAGAGAAACCTTGTTCTCATCATATTCGATCTCGACGGTCTTGGCTTCGTGATCGGCCTTCACTGACACCACGCCCTCCTTTTCCATCAGGGCATCGTGAATCAGGTTCTCACAAGCATCACATTTCATTCCGCTGACAGGTAGATTTACCGTTGTCATGTCCTTCTCCTCCATTATTCTGTTTCTGTTCGGGATCGCGGCCAGGCCCATGACCAACCAAGGCCTCTTCGTCAAGCTGCAATACCACAAGACTGATATCGTCGTCAAAGATGCTGCTTTGGTGGAATCGGCTCACATCCTGCAACAACTTTTCCACTATCGTTTGCGGGCTGTCCTCTTGCAGGTTCGAGAAGAGGTCGCAAAGGCGGTTGATACCATAAAATTCTCCCGCCGGATTCTGGGCCTCGACAATTCCATCAGTATACAAAAGAAGGCGATCTCCAGGGGCTAATGACAAGGATTTTTCTTCAAACGTCACTCCTTTTTGCACCCCCAGTATCAGACCCTCAGCATCGAGCTGGGTACACGCCTTTTTCCCGGCCCGTATGAGCAATGGCCGGTTGTGGCCGGCATTGGCATAGGACAGAAGTCCTGTCTGGGTATCGTAACGTACGTAGAATAATGTGATGAACAGTTCCGCCCGATCAAGATCCTCATACAGCACATCATTCAGCACTGCCAGCAGCTCGGCCACCCCGTGAAACACCGGCCCACACACTTCAACCTTCAGGATGCTGCGCGCTTCTGCCATGATGAGGGCCGCACCCACACTATGCCCCGAGACATCGGCAACCACAGCGTCGATGCCATTTGCAGTGGTGAAATAATCAAAATAATCGCCCCCTATCTGCGTGGCAGGCACACACAATCCAGCCACCTCCACTCCATAGGCATTTAAAGGCTGCGCGGGCAACAACGACTGTTGAATATGCCTGGCGATTTCCAAAGCGTGTCTTTCGGCCTCAGCCCGCCGCCGCTCGGTGATGTCATTGTGGATCTCGATCACATGCACGATCCTCCCCTCTTCGTCCTTGACAGGAGAGATCGTCACCTCATCCCAGAAAGGGATTCCCAAACGAGTGTAGCACTGCAATACTTCACGAGCTTCATTACCTTCGGCCACCGCGGCCCGCAACTGATTCAAAGTTTCGGCATTCTCGCCCCGGCTGCTGACAAGTTCCAGAATGTTGCGTCCTATCAGCTCCTCGCGAGAAAAACCGCTCATCCTGCACAATGCTGGATTCACATAGATTGCAGGCCACGAGGGCCGACTGGTATCGGCGATATCGATACCCACACTGGCCGCTTCGATTGCCCTGTTTCGGACTCTCAACTGATCTTCATAGCGCTTTCGCAGTGTGATGTCATGATCCACCCCTCGCCACTTCAGCAACTTTCCCTCTTCGTCGAAGATAGGAAGCCCTGACGATTCGGTATAGACTTCCTGGCCATTTTTATGGCGGTAACGATTGATGATCTTTTCGAAGCGGCGCTGGAAAGGTGCCGATGGCAGAGCCTTCGTTTCCCAGTGGCGTCGGTCATTGGAAGTGAACAGCTCGAGATAATGCCTGCCTATGATTTCCTCTGGCTCATATCCGAGGATTTTCTTCACTGCCGAACTGCTATAGATATAATGCCCCTGTGGATCCTGTTCCCAGATCCATTCTCCCGTCATATCAGCAACCTGCCTGAAGCGTGCCTCGCTTTCCCTGAGCGCCTCTTCAGCCTGTTTTTGTTCCGTGACATCTTTCTGGATAGCCAGATAATGGGTCACCCTGCCAGTGGCGTCCCGGATCGGGGAGATCGTT
>JALVSV010000036.1 GCA_027024125.1 Methylothermaceae bacterium
GCTCCAGTCTTCTGTAGCAGCCAGGTCTTGTGTTTGTTCCATTAGCTTCTTCAGGCCACGTTGCAGGTTGGTGACGTGATCACCGTCTCCAAGGGTCTGATCCAATTGAGTGACTTCTTCGGCATTGACCTCGATAACGTCTGAGGTGGCCTGAATGAGATCGGGCAGGATAGCAGGTGTCAATGGCATGGAAGTATCTCCTTGTGGTATTGATACGAAATGCTCATGTGTTGGGGCGGTATAGCGAGTAGAATAGCCAATGAGTTGTTTGTTTGGCAGGAGGACAGCGATGACCATAGATCGAATCGTATTTGCCGTGGCAGGAACCATGATCCTCGTGTCCGTATTGCTGGCAGTCTTTCATGACCAGCGCTGGCTGTGGCTGACGGCATTCGTCGGCGCGAATATGCTCCAGTCCGCATTCACCGGATTCTGTCCCTTGGCGATACTGCTGAAAAAATTGGGCAAGCAGCCTGGGCCTGCATTTTAATAACCGTCGCAGATATGCCGCTGTTTCAACTCCTTTTCTGACGGCAGGTTGGTTTGCGGCATCATCCCCTGCATCATCTTGCCGCACGCCTGCATTTTTTGCATTTCCTTGTTGGCTGCCATCTCCCGTCCAAACTCAATGGCACGTTTCTGTGCCTGATCCCGCCTACCGGCCTGACACAGGCTTTTGATCTGTCGTTCGACCTCCTGTGCTTTCGACGCCATGGCTTCCACGGCTGATTGATCAATACGACTCATGCATTCCTGCATTTTCCGGGCATTCTCCATCATCTTTTGCATGTCCTGCTGGCTCATTACCGGCGGTTGAGCAGTGGCCACGATGGGGAGACAGAGGAAAATCGACGGAAGAAGCTTTGTCATGGTTTCGTGCTCCATTTGCTACCCAAGGAATGGGTTGTTAGAGTTTTTGTCAAAATACAAACAGCCGATATCTGGTGAAACTCATGTTAACACGACGCAGGTTTCTGGGTTATAGCGCCACTGGAATCCTGACCGCCGCTTCAGGATGCCGGCCTTTGGATTTCGAGCAGTTGTCCGGGCAGGACGTGCACGTTCCGGTTTCCCAGCCATCGCTCAGGGAAAAGGGGGAGATTGCAAGACGGAAACATCAATTCCTGGGTTATCCAGTCAATATGAATACCCCGCCGGACGAGTTCTTCTTGTGGCGGCAGCAGTTGAGATCGGTGGGAATTGGTGACTTTGCCTACAATAACGTGGGCATTCCTTTCAAGCACAGTCCCATTCCTTTCAATACCCATGATTTCGAAAGAGAGCTTATCCTGCGTTTTGGAGAGATCTATGGCTTTTCCCCTGCCGATACCTGGGGCTTCCTCTCCCATAGTGGCACCGACAGCAACATGCACGGGATGTACATGGGCAGAACGATTCTGAAAAGCCGTACCGGTGAGGTGCCCAAATGTTATTTCACCAAGGAAGCCCACTATTCGATCCAGATTCTGCGCGATCTGCTGGGACTTGAGACTGTGTACGTGGATACTCTGCCCGATGCCAGCATGGATCCTGAGGACCTGAGGCGAAAGCTTGCAGATCATCCTGACCATCCGGCCCTGGTGGTTGCCACGATCGGAACGACCTTCAAGGGGGCGATCGACCCGGTGGATCGGATTCAGAAAGCATTGCAGGAAAGGGAGAGTTATCTGCATCTGGATGCGGCGTTGTTTGGTGGCTATCTTCCCCATACGTCTGGGAGAGGAGAAGTACTCCATGTCTCACCACAAGATCCCGGACGGATCCGCTATGACTCCATTGCGGTGTCCTGCCACAAATTTTTTGGTTTTCCATCGCCCGCGGGCCTGTTTATCACCACCCAAAGCATTTTCGAAGAGTTCAACCAACAGTACAGCCGGATCCATGATCCAGAATACATCGGTCACGTGCCAGGAACGATCACCTGTTCCAGGGATGCGGTCAAGCCCGCTGAATTTTATTTTTTCTCGAGCCCGGAGTCGATCGCCAGGCAGGCCGAGGATGCCCATGCCGTCTTGTATCATACGGATTATCTGCTGGATCAGCTTCAGAGCCGTTTCCCTGATTTGCATTCCCACCGCGTCAATGACCTTTCCAATACCATTTTTTTCAAGAATCCTGGCCAGTGGGTGGTGGAGAAATATTCGTTGGCGACCATGCATCTGGAGATCGACGGGGTGACACAGGACTATGCGCATGTGGTGGTGATGCCCCATGTGGATAGAAAGCTTTTGACCGAATTCCTGACCGATCTCGATCAGGCGGCATCATGATTTAGTCAGAAGGGGATCGAGCTGCCACATCCTTCTTTTTCGAGGTGCTGAACCAATAAAACAACAATCCGAAGACACCCACGACCGGTAACAGGATATTGGTCAAATGCCATAACCAGTTTGGCACACGAGTCACGAAACCCCGCAGGACCCGCTTCTCCCTGGTGAATTCATGAGGCAGAAAACACAGTGTGTAGGTGTAATGGTGGCTGTCGAGGGCGTAGCATTTCGCTCTTTCCTTTTTGTAGGCATGGGAGAAGTCGGCTTTGATCGTGAAGTCGTCATAGACCGATTTGAGTACATGTAAACCAGCCCACCTCCTTTGTTGTTGCTCCACTATGTCCTCTTCGAATTTGAAGCTGTAGTTGATGCCCGTTTGCCTCACTGTATAGGGGATATCTTCATAAACATGTTTTTCTTTGGCGGTGGTTTGAGTGGAGATGGCTGAAAAGGCCAGGGTGAGCAAGGCTGCTATGAATCTCATGTTTTCGTCCCCCCATGGGCAAGATTGAGTCGTCAGAAACCTGCTTTCGTAGTCATGAGACCCAGGTTTGCACCGGTTGTTCGCCGCTGTTCCGGTTTCAGGATTCGGTGGGCGATTCGCGTAGCAGTTCCATCACCTCTTCGTCAGTGACTTCGCCGAAATCCACATAAAACTGTCCGACCGCATAGAAGCTTTCCGGGGTGTGCAGGCACACCAGTTCGTCGCATAGCGGGCGAATTTTTTCCAGTGTGTCTGGTGGGGCAACGGGAACCGCACACACCAATTTTTGGGGATCCTTGGCCCGGATAGCATGTAGTGCTGCGATCATGGTCGAGCCTGTCGCCAGCCCATCGTCGATCACGATGACGATGCGATCCTTTGGGTCCCTGGGTGGGCGCGATGGGGTGTACCTGGCTCTCCGGGCCTGAATGGTGGCCAATTCCTGCTCTTTCAGCCGCTCGACGTAGTCGTCGTCTATTCCCATCGATTTGGCCCATGGGGCCAGGTACACCCATCCGGTCTCGTCCACCGCACCGATGGCAAATTCCGGATTGCCGGGGGCGCCCAGTTTGCGTACCAGCACCACGTCCAATTCGCCGTCCAGGGCTTCGGCCACCACTTTGCCCATGGGTACGGCGCCGCGGGGAATGGCGAGTATCAGTGGATTTTTCCCCCGGTATTGGGACAAGGCTTCGGCCAGTTGCTGCGCCGCTTCGTGTCGGTTGGCGAAGATCATAGCGTTTCTCCACGGATGTTTGTCGATAAAAAGGCTTGTCTTTGGGGCGCCTTTTTGATTAATGTATCAGAAATCAAAAGCAACCAGTGATGTCATGACACGGAACGCTTCCAATCAACACGGTGGCCGCCGTCCCGGTGCCGGTCGCAAACCCGGTTCTGGGCCCTACGGGGAGCCGACCCGGCCGGTGCGGGTGCCGGTCAGCCTGGTGCCTACTGTACGGTCGTGGCTGACCAATGTGGGAAGGCATCGCGCCCAGAGCTTCACCCGATCTCCAACCGTGCTTCCCCTGCCTTTGTACGGTTCCCGCATCGCTGCCGGATTTCCTTCCCCGGCCGACGATCACCAAGAGGACAGTCTCGACCTCAATGCGCATCTGGTCAAGCACCCGGCAGCCACGTTTTTCGTTCGGGTGGAAGGAGATTCGATGACCGGGGCCGGGATCCATCACGGAGATCTTCTGGTGGTCGATCGCGCTTTGGAACCCAAGCCGGGAGACATCGTGGTGGCGGTGGTCGATGGTGAGTTGACCGTCAAGCGACTGGAGGCCAGGGATGGGCGCTTGTGGTTGATGCCGGAAAATCCTGACTATCCGCCACTGGAGATCCGGGAAGGGACGGAGTTTCTGATCTGGGGTGTGGTCGCCCACGCAGTACGATCGTTCTGATGTTTGCCTTGGTCGACTGCAATAATTTTTATGCCTCCTGTGAGCGGGTGTTTCAGCCAAAGCTGGAGGGGTGGCCGGTGGTGGTACTCTCCAATAACGACGGTTGTGTGATTGCCCGCAGCCAGGAGGCCAAGGCTCTGGGGATCCCCATGGGAGCCCCCTGTTTCAGGATCGAACGGCTGCTGCAACGCCAAGGTGTTGCCGTGTTTTCCTCCAATTATGCCCTCTATGGTGACCTGTCACGGCGGGTGATGCAGGTGCTGGCAGAATCGGCTCCCGGCATCGAGATCTATTCCATCGACGAGTGTTTTCTCGATCTGACGGGGCTTTCCTGTGATTTGACCAGACATGCTCTGGAGGTCGTCCGGACCGTACGCCGCTGGACCGGGATCCCGGTTTCCATCGGTATCGCTCCCACCAAGACTCTGGCCAAGATCGCCAACCGCCTGGCCAAGCATGGGTTGGGGCCCTCTGGTCCGGTGTTGGAATGGTCCAGGTTGCCGGCCCCTGAGGATGAGATATTGGCTGGGGTGGCGGTCGAGGACATATGGGGTGTCGCTTCGCGTTGGGGGGAGCGACTGCGCACATTCGGGATCGACAATGCCAAGGCTCTGCGCGAGGCCGATCCGAAGCGGTTGCGCAGGCACTTCGGGGTGGTGATGGAACGGATCATATGGGAACTTAGGGGTGTCTCCTGTATCCCGATCGAGCTGCAGCCGCCCAAGCGCAGGCAGATCCTGACTTCGCGCAGCTTTGGCCGCAAACTCAAGTGTTTCGACGAGCTACGGGCGGCGGTGACCGCTTTTGCTGTCCGCGCCGGTGAGAAACTCAGGAGCCAGGAACTCGGTGCCCAGGCACTGTGTGTCTTCATTCACACCAGCCCCTTCGATCCCAACCAACCGTACTATGCCAATTCCGCCACTATTGCCTTCGCCAATCCGGTTTGTGACTCAGGCGCTCTGATCCACAGCGCAGTGACGGGGCTTGGACGGATCTTCCGCCCCGGCCTTGCCTATCAAAAGGCCGGAGTGATGCTGCTCGATCTGGTACCAGAGAGTGCCAGTCAGGTGACGTTGTTTGGAGAGGCCCAGCGCCAGCCGGACCGCTCTCGACGTCTGATGCAGGTGTTGGACCGGATCAACCGGCGTCACGGCCGCCATGCGATTCGCTATGCAGGGGAAGTCCTGAGCGGCAATTGGCACATGCGTCAGCTGCGCAAGTCGCCTGCCTATACGACCCGCTGGCAGGATCTGCCAAAGGTATGGGCGGGTTGAAAGAGATTATTTTTGTATCCCCGTAATAGAGGTAGTAATGTGTGAATGGTTTGATAACCGGACTGAGGGGAACGAAGAATGACCATAGAATTGAATGCCTTGATCGGGATGACTCCGGAAGTGGAACAGAAGCTCAGGGAGGCAGGCATCAACAATAGTGATCAGCTTTTGGATGCGACTAAGACTCCCAGGCAAAGACAGGCTTTGGCAAAACAGGTAGGGGCTTCTGCCCGGGATATTCTGGAGCTGGCCAACCGTGCGGATCTTGCCAGAGTCAAGGGGATTGGCTCGGCCTATTCCAATTTACTGGAAAAAGCAGGGGTCGATACGGTCAAGGAACTGGCCACCAGACGCCCGGAAAACCTGCATAAAAAAATTCTGGAAATCAATGAGCAAGAAAATCTGGTCAAGCAGCCTCCGAATTTGGCCCAAGTGGAAAGCTGGGTTGAGGAAGCAAAGCAGTTGCCGAAAGTGCTGGAATATTAACAAAATGAGGAATCTATCATGAATTTAGTCCAATTGATCCAGCAAAATGGCGGACAGGAAGTCTTTAGCCAGGTTGCAAGGAAAGTGGGTTTACAGGAGGAAGAGGCATCGGACCTGCTGGCCAGAGTCATGCCCGTTCTGGGGCAGGGCATCAAGAGCAAACTGGGTGATCCCAACCAGTTGCAAGACCTGGTCAGTGAACTATCTCAGGGTAAACTGCAAGACGTTTTGGATAAACCAGAGATGATCGAAAGAGAGGAAGTGGTCCAAGACGGCAATGCCATTTTGGGAAAGGTCTTTGGGAGCAAGGATGTTAGCCGCAACGTTGCCGATAGGGTCGCCGAGCAGGCAGGTACCAGCCCTGACATCATCAAACAACTGTTACCTGTGGCAGCCACCCTGCTGATGGGGGTCTTGCAAAAAGAAGGGCGGAAAAAGGGAGTGGTGGGAGAAGCATCGTTGAATGATACGGATGAAACGACGACGATCAGCTCGGTGTTTATGGAATTTCTGGATATGGACGATGATGGGGATGTCATGGACGATGTGCTGAATCTGGCACAAAGATTTTTCAAATAGGGGGTAAGTGATGGGACTACTCGATTTTGTGAAAGACGTTGGACACAATCTGTTTACCAGTGATGAGGAGGCGGCAGAAAAAATCAAGAAACATATCGAGGCCAACAATCCCGGAATAGAGAACCTGGAGGTTGGTTATGAGGATGGTTCGGCTACTTTGAAGGGCAGGGCGGACTCCTATGTGGCCGTCGAGAAGGCCATATTGATGGCAGGAAATATCAAGGGTGTCGAAAACGTCAATGACGAACTCGAAATAACGATTTCCACTCAGGAGTCGGAAGAGCCGGAACAGGTCGAATATTACATCATCCAGAAAGGGGACACGCTCTCGCTCATTGCCAAACGATATTATGGGGACGCCATGGCCTATCCACGGATCTTCGAGGCCAACCGGGAAGTGATCCAGGATCCAGATAAGATTTTTCCAGGGCAGAAGATCCGTATCCCCGTTTCTGGATAAGCAAATTCCGCCCCGTGGTATCGGTCCTGCAAATTCATGAACCGATAGGGGACGGGGGCATCATGGAGACACAGGGTTCGCAGAGTGGTTTTCAAATTGAACGCTTATCTCTGCGTTCCTTGTGTCCCTGTGATGAAATACTTTAAGAATTCGGCCAGCCTTATAGCGCCTCGGTCACAGCCACCTTGATCAGCTGGCCCTTTTTTAGGGGTACCTCGGTTGCAAGGCCATTGGCAATTGCGCAGGTTTTCTCGTCCCATGGGCTTTTTGCCCGCCTGAGCAAATCTGAAAGCTTTTCGCCCGCTCTGGCGGAAAAGATACGCAACCGCTGTTGCTTGATCTTCGCCCTTTCATGCTTGGTCAAAGGATGAAATGAAGCGACCGTTTGGTGAATCGTATCGCGAAATCTCTTTCCCTTCACATGATAGACGCCCGCTAAGCGATATATCTGATCCTGATAGGCAATCCAGGTGATGACAGCTTCCTGACCATTGCCTGCAAGCACGGTCTGGGCGGCGGGCAAATGCTTGATCTTAAGTTTCTCAACCGGTTGGCTGGCCATTTTCTTCTCCGTGAGGAACGAACGGGCCGCATAGACCGGACCTTCGCCTTTGCACTGCAGCCG
>JALVSV010000037.1 GCA_027024125.1 Methylothermaceae bacterium
GCCACCTGGGAGACCTGAACGAACTGATGCTGGCGAGCGCCATCGTCGGTGCCGAAATGGCGATGCGAGATGTCGGCATCGACGTCAAACCAGGCAGCGGCATTGCAGCAGCCATGGAATACTGGCACGAGACCGCCGCTCCGCTGCCCGGCAAGTGAACCCTGCCTCCACCAGGCCCGGACCGGCCAAGCTCCGGGCCCCATGACAGGAGATCATCTTGACCTGCCCCACCGTCATCCTCACCGCCCGCTGGCCTAAACCGGTGGAAGCCGAGCTCATGAGCCGTTACGACGTTACCCTCAACCACGACGACCATCCCTTTTCCACCAGGGAGCTGCAACAGGCATTGAGAGATTTCGATGCGGTATGCCCGACCGTGGTCGATCCGGTCACGGCGGAGGTAATCGCCACAGAACCGTTGCGCTGCCGGATTCTGGCCAATTTCGGGGTGGGCTTGAACCACATCGACCTGGAAGCGGCCCAGTCCCATGGAATCACTGTCACCAACACACCTGGGGTGCTGACCGACTGTACCGCCGACCTGGCCATGACCCTGCTGTTGATGGTGGCCCGGCGAACCGGGGAAGGGGAGCGCCTTGTCAGGGCGGGGAACTGGCAGGGGTGGCGACCGACCCAGTTGCTGGGCACCAAGGTCAGTGGCAAGACCCTGGGAATCATCGGCATGGGTAGAATCGGCCAGGCCATGGCGAAAAGGGCAGCTCATGGTTTCGGCATGAATATACGGTACTATCATCCCAGAGCTGTGGATCCTGCCATTCTCACCGGGATGACAGCTGAAGCATGTGATAGCATCGACGAGATGTTGCCACACTGCGACTTCGTTTCCCTGCATTGCCCCGGAGGAGCCGGAAACCGCCACCTAATCGATGCCCGAAGGCTTCATCTGATGCCAAGCCACTGCCACCTCATCAACACCGCCCGAGGCGATGTCGTCGATACCCAGGCACTGATCCAGGCACTCAAGGAAGGACGCATCCGGGGGGCGGGGTTCGATGTCTATGAAAACGAACCCCATCTCAGCCCTGAACTGACCAGACTGGAAAACGTCGTCCTGCTACCGCACCTGGGAAGCGCGACGTCTGAAACACGCGAAGCCATGGGCTTTCGGGTCATTCAAAACCTGGACGCCTTTTTCTCTGGCCAATCACCACCGGACCGGGTCGTTTGAGCCATGTGGCCCGAATCACATCTACCTCTACCGAAGCAACAAATCCACACCCTGGCAGAAAAAGTGTTGCCGGAATTTCGGTCCTGTCTGCGGCGTCTGCGTATCGATGACGACCTGACTATGGGGCTCGAATCCATCTATCTTCCACTGGCCGCCTGGATCGCCCTGCACAGGCCAGCCAAACCCATGGTCGTGGGGATCAACGGTGCCCAGGGAACAGGGAAGTCCACTCTGACCGCACTACTCACCACGATACTCACCACTTGTTTCGATTTGAGAGTATGTGGATTTTCCATCGACGATATCTATTTGACCCGCGCTGAACGGGAACATTTGGCCGCGACCATCCATCCATTGCTGCGCACCCGGGGTGTTCCTGGAACCCATGACGTGGAACTGGGCATAAAAACCCTGACTGCACTACAAAGCGCAGGTCCCGGGGACAAAACCCCCATTCCAGGGTTCGACAAGGCCCTGGATGACCGCAAACCCGTTTCTCAATGGCTTGTCTGGCAGGGAAGGGCGGATATCATCCTGTTCGAAGGCTGGTGCGTCGGAGCCCGCCCCCAACCCGACCAGGTACTGGCAACACCGATCAACGATCTGGAAAAGCTGGAAGACCCGGATGGACGTTGGCGCCGATATATCAATGAACAGCTCAAGGGCCCTTACCAGCACCTGTTTTCCTGTCTGGACCGCCTGATCATGCTCAAGGTCCCCAGCATGGAATGTGTGTTCCGCTGGCGGTTGGAACAAGAGCGCAAACTGGAGCAATCCGTACGAGCCCATCCAGATCAGCCCCTCCGGTTGATGAACGAAACCGAACTGCGTCGCTTCATTCAACATTATGAACGTTTGACTCGCTGGATGATCGAAGAAATGCCCCAGCGGGCCGATGTGGTGCTGGAGCTGGGTAAAGACCATCAAATTCATCAAATCAAGGTCAATCGAGACTGATGCCTACCATCAAACAAACATTGTTTGCTCTGTGGCAGTATCCACTGCCCCATCATGCCCTTTCCAGGCTGGTGGGAAAACTCACACACTGCAAAATTCCCTGGCTCAAGAATCTGCTCATCCGAATGTTTGCCCAAAGGTTCGGAATCGACATGAACGAGGCGGCCAAAGAAGATCTGGCAGACTATACCTGTTTCAATGATTTCTTCACCCGCCCTTTGAAACCTGGAGTCAGGCCACTGCCCAGAGAACAGGATCTAGTGGTCAGCCCGGTGGATGGCACAATCAGCCAGATCGGCTCGCTGACCTCCCAGTGGCTGATACAGGCCAAAGGCAGGGACTATTCAGCCAGTGCTTTGCTGGGCGATCCAGAGATGGCTGCTCGATTCGAAGATGGAGAATTTACCACCATCTATTTATCACCACGGGATTATCATCGCATCCACATGCCTTTGACAGGCACTTTGAGACGGATGCTCCATATTCCCGGACGCCTGTTTAGCGTCAATCCGGCCACAACCGAAGCGGTCGCCAATCTGTTTGCCCGCAACGAGCGGGTGGTCTGTCTTTTCGATACCGAGGCAGGCCCCATGGCCATGGTACTGGTTGGCGCATTGCTGGTCGCCAGCATCGAGACCGTCTGGCACGGGGTGGTGTCCCCCCCCACCCGGCAGACGGTCCGGCAATGGCATTATGCTGTAAACCAAATAAGGCTGCAGCAAGGGGAGGAGATGGGACGCTTCAATATGGGCTCCACCGTGATCTTGCTGTTTGCGAGGGATGCCATCCACTGGTTACAGGCTGAACCCTCCAGAAAGCTGCTTCTGGGTACACCTCTGGCTAAGATTTCTTGAGGCAACAGGATTCAGGCTGATTCAGTCAATCGGTACGTGGCACATGCGTGGATGCAGGGGTGATGAACCAGCACTCCACTCCCTGGGCACTCTTTGGGTCGATCTGATCCAGCCAGGGCCGTAACGCCCCACCCTGCTTTTTCGAAACCAGCGCCATTGCCAATCGCAACACCAGAAACAGGGTAGACAGCAACATCCACAGTGTCACGGCTTCGAAACCCAGATCCGGCCGGCCGAAAACGAGACCCAAGGTCAAAAGAATCAGGCAGGGATTCCTGCGTGCTATGATCAAACGGTTGATGGAATCGACAGGTTGCCAAATAAAGATACTGAAACCCGCCACAAACTTTTTGAAGACAACCTCCACCACCCGCCCCACTATGTATGCAGCAAGCAGCAGCCAGAAGGCCTGCATCACCGGCATCTTGAGTAAGACCGGCTGGTACTGGGACAACCCAAGCCCCCAGGCCAAATACCACAGGGGGGGATGAATGACATCCAATACATGGTCGAACAGATGACCGAACGGGCTCGAATCCACGGTGACCCGTGCCAGCTTGCCATCCACGGTGTCAAGAAACGTCATAACCCAGCCCAGGACCAGCCCCATTCCGAGATAACCTGCGTAAAACAATATTCCCGCAAGGATAGCCAAAACCCAGCTCATCGCAGTGACGTGATTGGGACGGATCCCATGGTTGGCACAGAACCGTACCACATGCTCGGCAGGTTTTGGCCACAACCATTTGGTCACCAGATCGGTAATGCCTTTATATGCCTCATTGAACAGATGGTGCTCCACCTGACTGATGTTCCCCTTGGTCAAACGAATTGCGAAAGGTGGTGACACCTTGCGCAGTTTACGTGAAATCGAAGTCCCCACTTTTTCCAGTCGTTCAGTGGCCAAGCCTGCTTCATCTTCCTGCTGGCCCGCAAGAATTTTTTCAGCCGTGGTCAATCTCTCAGGAGCGACCAAAGCCGCCACTGGGACCCCCTCTGCTTCAACAACAAGATCCAGCCTCGCTTTCCGGATCAACCCTTCGATGACCCGTTCGTCGAGAAGATAATCTGAACGCAGCAACAAAATTTTGCTTTCCTCAGAAGAACATCCAGCATCGGCTGTCCAGGGGCCAGGCGTGTCGCCCTGGCCCTGCAGGAGTTTTCGCAACACCCGGTCAATTCTTTGCTCTGGACTCAGCCCCCACACCTTTGGGCCGTCCTCACCAACTATCCGATAAAAAATGGGCATTCTTGAGCTCCTGTCATAAAAGTAGTCTGCAAGACAAATAGCTTTTTTGGCAAAACGCAACAAGTTCTTGGGTATGTGCCTTGTATTTGAACAACAAATTATATATTCTTCTATGGCATCTGGTCACATTGCAGCCGATCATTTTTGCCATGCGGAGATAAACCGTCAGAAATAAGGCTCGGAAGCTACTTTTGTTGCCATTTGCCAACAATATTACACATTTATACCCAATGGAGAAAGGGGCAGTAGTATGAAAGCCATTATTCTCAGCGCCGGCCAAGGCTCCAGGCTTTTGCCGATGACTTCCGACAAACCCAAATGCACGCTCCGCCTCGAGGGGAAAACGGTCATTGAATGGCAGATAGACGCCCTCAACCAAAACGGTATCGACGATATCGTCGTGGTCACCGGATACAGGTCTGATAAAGTTCATAGGCTGTTGGACAGACGATACGGCAAAGACACCATCAAAGTGGTTTTCAATCCTTTCTTCGAAGTCGCTGACAATCTTGCCAGCTGCTGGATGGTCAGGGAGGAAATGACCGGGGATTTCTTGTTAATCAATGGCGACACCCTGTTCGAGCCCGGAGTGGCCCAAACGCTTCTCTCGAACCCACAACAACCCATCACCTTGGCGAGAGACCACAAACCCCATTACGATGAAGATGACATGAAGCTGATACTGGACAGCGACCGGCTTTTATCGATCGGCAAGAAACTCCCTCTCGATCAGGTAAATGGGGAATCGATCGGCATGATCCGCTTTGATTCTGATGGCGGACGATTGTTTCGCAGCACCATTGAGCGTTGCATGCTGGACCCCGCGGCCCTGGAGCGTTGGTATCTCTCTGTCATTGACGAGATCGCAGCTGAAACCGATGCTGTCTGGACCGCTTCAATAGAAGGCCTGGACTGGGCGGAAATCGACTATCCTTTGGACCTCAAGCATGCCGAAACCATGGTCAGTGGCTGGGACTGGGGAACCGGGGAATGGATCGGCGAAGCGGATATTCATACAGGCACCCGCTGATCTGGCGACCACCCGTAATCACGACAACAAGCCATCTGGCACGTGCATTAACGGCATCTTGCAACATGCAGGCTGCCGTTTCATTTCAGACGGGACACACCTCAAGCCGTTTCTCTCTTCTCATATCAGTCCACGGTTATGTAATTCCTCAGCGGCACGTTCTGCCTCGTTGAGCGATTCCCTCTGATCAACCATCAGCTCCACCTGGGGGGTGAATGGGTACAGATACCCCAATTCAGCGAGCCTTGCATGCAGGGCTTCGAAATCACGCGGCGGGGGCAGCACTATGCCATTATGAACCCAACGGGCATATGATCTGCGCGTTTTCAACAAGGCATACAAAGCGGTCCGCACGCAATTCTTCGACTGTTTTATCATCGACAGGTTTTTTTCAACCAAACGGTACAGATAGACCGGGTGGGTTGTGGCCAACGCCTCAGCCAGCATGGATTCACTGTCTGCTGTCACGACCAAAACCTCCGCTCTGGCCAAGTAGGCACGATAAGGGATCTTCTTGTCAGGCTGCCACGGAACCAGCTCCCCTCGACCACCCATACCAAGCTCCAATGCCTGAATTTCGTGTTGCCCGGTACGGCGGCTCGCTATCATGGTCAAAGAGCCCCCGTTCGAGGAAACCCATCGGGTCAAATCGACCGCAAACTTGTAGGCAATTTCAGCGTTCCACTGGAAGCGGCCATTGTGGCCACCCACCAGCGCCACCACCTTGGGCGTTGCTTTATCGTCTAACAGCTCAGGCCATTGCAATGCCGCTTGCTGCAAACCGGACTGGTTAATCCGGCACAACGGAAGCAAGGTCTCAATCAGATTATCGTGACGAGGCAGGCGGGCGTAAAAAGGTGCTATCACGGCGTCGAAACTCAATAGCCTGCGGCCCCCTTTCCGTCCCAGTTGAATGACCCTCGTTCTCCCCCCGCTTCGTCGCTTGACCCATTCTGCAGCCTGCGCCGTGCGTCCTCCCGTTGCGATCACCAACTCCGGCCAAGGAGGAGCCAACCTGGAAGCGCCGGCAGGGATATCACCATCCGGGTTATCGGTGGAATCAAATCGCAGCTGCTTACGCTCGTAAGGAAGATTCAAAGCTTCGAGCAGACCCACGGACTGGGTGACGTTGCCCGGCTTATCATCGGCCAACAACCAAGTCAGCATGTATTAGAATTCGATCCCTTTCTGGGCCTTGATTCCCTGTTGGAACGCATGTTTCATCGCCCGCATCTCAGTGACGGTATCCGCCACTTCCAGCACCTCCTGAGGGGCATTTCTGCCAGTCAGAATCAAATGAAGCCACCGTGGTTTACAGCTACTGATGAAATCGGCGATCTCGACACCCGTCAGCCAACCGTAGCCACAACAATAATTGATCTCATCAAGCACCACCAGATCATATTTTTCGCTCACAATCTTCTCACGGCTGAAGTCCCATATCTGCCGCGAGGTCTTTCGGTCCTGCTCGGGGTTCTGGGTGTCCCAGGTGAAGCCATCGCCAAGGGCATGCCATTCGATATTTTCAAAGCGCTCCGCCGCCTTCTGCTCTCCGGTTTGCCATTGTCCCTTGATGTACTGGATCACACAGACCTGCATACCCCATCCCGCTGCCCTGAATGCCACGCCAAAGGCACTGGAGGATTTCCCCTTGCCATCGCCTGTGTGTACCAATACCCGTCCCTGGCGCCGATCTCTGGCTGTCATTCCTCGTTCAAGTATTTCTCCAAGGTCGCCGGTGGAACATAACCTGGCAATACATCACCTTTGTCCGTGATGATCATCGGGGTTCCTGTGACACCGAAGTCCTGTGCCAGTCGCATATGGTCGTCTACTGGATGGTCGCAGGTTTTCATCTCGACAGGCTCTCCCTGCTTGGCTGCAGTCAATGACTCTTGTCGATCCTTGGAACACCAAACAGCGACGGCCTTATTGTAGGAATCCGAGTCCTTCCCTGCCCGGGGAAAAAACATATAGCGAACCCGAACTCCGCGCTTGAGATATTCGTCTATCTGAGAGTGTAGTCTGCGACAGTAACCACAATCGATGTCGGTAAACACAGTAATCGCATGTTTCGGCTTCGCAGGAGAAAAGATGATCATCTCATCGTCGCTCAAGCCCTCGAGTGTTTTCAGCCGGGCCTGCTTCAACCTGGCCTCAGTGATATCGGTACGGCTGTGCAGATCGATCATATGCCCCTGCAGCAGATATCTGCCATCCTTGGAAACGTAATAAAGGCGGGGACCGATGGTGACCTCATACAATCCAGGAATTTCCGATTCTTTAAC
>JALVSV010000038.1 GCA_027024125.1 Methylothermaceae bacterium
CATCGTAGGCGAACCACCGTTCCAGGGCGTCCTGGTACATCGGGGATGGCGCGCCACTGAAGTGAAGCTGCCACAATTGTCTGAAGGGCATCGGGCCGACATATTGGCACCTGCCGAGGTTGAGTTATGAGCGAAGACAAACGATATGCCATCGGTATCGATCTTGGCACCACCAACAGTGTGGTGGCATGGGTCGATTTGAACCTGTGCGATCGCGATACAGCGCCGGTCGAAGTCATGGAGATCCCCCAACTGATCGCCCCTGGTGAAGTCGAGGGACGCAGGCAACTGCCTTCGTTTCTCTATCTCCCCCATCAAGACGAACTGCGTCCGGAGGACAGAGTCCTGCCCTGGCGTGAAAATGTCGATCACATCGTTGGCCAACTGGCCAGGGAGCTGGGGAGCAAGACTCCAATACGCCTGGTTTCCAGTGCCAAAAGCTGGCTTTGTCATGCCGGTGTGAATCCCAAGGACGATTTCCTGCCCATAGAAGCGCCTGAAGAAGTCCCCAGAATCTCTCCCTTTCGCACTTCCCTGGAATACCTGCTGCATCTTCGAGATGCCTGGAACCATCAACATCCGGAAACCCCCATCGAACAGCAGGACCTGGTCATCACCGTTCCTGCATCCTTCGATCCCGCGGCGCGCGAACTGACAGCAGAAGCCGCCAGGGAGCTGGGTCTTGACCAGGCAATCCTGTTGGAGGAACCCCAGGCGGCCCTCTATAGTTGGATTCAAGGAACCGAGGGGCAATGGCGCGATCAGGTCAGGGTGGGAGATATCATTCTGGTGGTGGATGTTGGAGGTGGCACGACTGACTTGTCCCTGATCGCCGTCACCGAACAGGAAGGCAACCTGGAACTCAACCGCGTCGCTGTCGGTGATCATATCCTGCTAGGTGGTGACAACATGGACCTGGCGCTGGCCTACGTGGTCAAGATAAAACTGGAGCAAGAAGGCAATATGCTCGATCCGTGGCAGCTCCAGGCTTTGACCCACAGTTGCCGCGAAGCCAAGGAGCGTTTATTGGCAGATCCCGATTTGCCACAGGCCGCAGTGGTCGTACCCAGCCGAGGCTCCAAACTGATCGGAGGCACCTTGCGTTCAGATCTGACTCGTGAAGAGGTGAACCGCACCCTGATTGAAGGCTTCTTTCCTCAGGTGGAGATCGAGGAAAAACCCCTGTCAAGACCCCGCACCGGTCTGACCACCCTGGGCCTTCCCTACGCCCAGGATGCCCGAATCACCGTTCATCTGGCCCATTTCCTCAGCCGTCAGATACACGCAGTGGACGAGCTGGAGGGAGTCTCCCTGCCGCAAGATGCCCGCTTCATCCACCCATCCGCCATCCTTCTCAATGGTGGGGTATTCAAAGCAAATGTCTTGTCCAATCGCGTTCTCGAGGTGGTGAACCACTGGCTGACCGCAGATGGCGCCCCTTCCGCACGTCTGCTCGAAGGTGCCGATCTCGATCTGGCCGTGGCGCGGGGAGCGTCCTATTACAGTTACGTGCGCCAAGGAGGTGGCGTGAGGATCCGTGGTGGCACCGCCGCGACCTATTATATCGGCGTTGAAAGCGCCATGCCGGCTGTACCCGGTTTCCCTCCACCAATACGGCTGCTGTGTGTCGCTCCTTTTGGCATGGAAGAAGGGACCGAAGCCCCATTACCACCCTATGAGTTTGGTCTGGTAGTAGGTGAACCGGTACGCTTCCGTTTCTTCACCTCGACTGTACGCCGTGAAGATCCCGTGGGTGCGCTACTCGATCAATGGTACAGTGATGAAATCGAGGAACTGACTGAAATCGAGGTCACTTTGTCCCCCGAACACCACAATCCTGGTGATGTGGTCCCGGTCCAGCTGGCTGCCACCTACACGGAAGTGGGCACCCTACAACTTGAAGCAGTTGCCAAAGATACCGGTGAACGCTGGAAGATCGAGTTCGAGGTCAGAGGGCAGGAAACACCGACTCAAGAAGCACCAACCGAAGCTGTCGGGGAATCTTCCAGCGATAACCCTCCGGAACCTGAACCGCTGCAGGATGAGTCACATGAAACGACAATGGCTCAAAATGAGGAAGATTCAGCCAGTCCTGCCGAACTAAAAGAGGAAGAAAGGGAACAAAAAGCTGCTTTCTGGCCCTTCAAAAAATAACCTGTGACTCAAAGTGCAAGGTATTTGGTCGGTATCGATTTGGGCACCACTCATACGGTGGTCGCCCATGCCGATCTGTCAAAAGGACCCGAAGCCCCGATTGAACGCTTCGCCATCCCTCAATTGATTGCACCCGGAGAGATCGCCAGACGCCCTCTGTTGCCTTCATTGCGTTACCATCCGGCTCCGGACGAACTGCCTCCGAGTGCCCTGCAACTGCCCTGGCCCCCACCACAAATCGGGGATCCGGTACCAAACGCCATCCTCGGTGAACTGGCACGTCAACTGGGAGCCAAGAGCCAGGGGCGTTTGGTCGTCAGCGCCAAAAGCTGGTTATGTCACACGGGTGTAGACCGAACTGCCGACATCCTTCCCTGGGGGGCCTCTCCGGAAATACCTAAAGTTTCCCCCCTGATTGCGGCGGCAAGCTACCTGGCACATGTCCGTAATGCCTGGAACCTGGACTTTCCGGACCATCCATTGGAACACCAGAATCTGGTGATTACGGTTCCGGCTTCATTCGATGAATCCGCGAGAACCCTGACCATGGAAGCAGCATTACGGGCGGGACTCTCAAATCCCCGCCTTTTAGAAGAACCGCAGGCGGTCTGTTATGACTGGCTGCATAGACATCGCGAGGAAATGTCCCCCATCGACCCGTGTAAGCTGATGCTCGTGGTCGATCTGGGAGGTGGCACCATGGATCTGACCCTGATCCGGATCGAGCACGGAGATGGCACACCAAAATTGACCCGAATCGCTGTTGGGGATCACCTGCTTCTTGGTGGTGACAATATCGATCTGATGCTGGCCCACTTGGTCGAGGAACGTCTGCTCAGTCAGGGGCAGAGGCTCTCCCCGGCTGATTTTTCCCAATTGGTCGAACAATGCCGCACCGCCAAGGAACGATTGCTTGCTACAGAGGGTCCCGAGCAGGCCACCGTAACGTTACTCGGTGGAGGTGGCCGGCTGATCGGCGGTGCCCGCTCCGTCGCTCTGGGCAGAGAGGAGGTCCAACGAATCGTTTTGGATGGGTTTTTCCCGCAGGTCGCTTTAGAGGACCATACCCAGGGCATTCGCAGTGGTCTGGTGGAATTTGGCCTGCCCTATGTGGGTGATCCAGCGGTCACCAGACACATTGCCGCCTTCCTCAAGCTGCACAGCCGTGCCGCCTCTTCAGCCCTGGAAGACCCGGAAGCACCGCCGGTTCCAGATGCATTGTTGCTCAACGGTGGTGTTTTCCAAAGCCGGTTGATTACCCAGAGGTTGCTGCAAGTCGTCACCAGCTGGAGTAACCGGCCACCGGTACTACTGGACAATCCCCATCCGGATTTTGCCGTGGCTGCGGGTGCTGTCGGTTCAATCCTGGCTCGTCTCGGCCATCAGCCAAAAATCGGTGGCGGATCTGCACGCAGTTATTTTCTGGTCGTCGAGGGCCGGGCCGGACAACCCCAAGGTATCTGCCTGCTTCCCAAGGGCACCGAAGAAGAACACGAAATCCTGCTGGAAGAGCGGATCTTCGCTCTCAGGCTCGGACGCCCGGTGCGCTTTCATCTGGTGTCGTCTGTTGAGGACATTGAGCATTCACCAGGAGAAATCGTCGATATCACAGCGGAGCACTTCGTTCCCCTGCCACCTCTGGCAGTGGCCCTGGGGGCTGGGGAAGATCAAGAGATCCAGGTGTATCTGGCAACCCGTCTGACTGAAATCGGCACCATGGAACTGGTATGTGTCGCTTGCGACAATCCCAATCGGCGCTGGCGCCTTGGTTTCGAACTGAGGGGCCACAGTACCCAGGTTGTCATGCAGGATGCTTCCCACCCCCATCTGGGAGATGCTCAGACCTTGATCGCCCGGGTATTCGGCAAGAAATCCAAGGAGGTTCCCCCCAGACTGGTCAAAACCCTGCGCAGCGAACTGGAATCCTTGTTGGGACCACGCCAACGCTGGGACATCCCCTTGCTACGCGAACTTACCGACAGTCTCCTGGAAGGGAGGGTTTACCGTCGCCGCAGCGCAGAACACGAGCGCAGTTGGTTTAGCCTCACTGGCTTTTGCTTGCGCCCGGGTTTCGGATATCCTTTGGACGAATGGCGTATCGAACAGATTTGGCCGTTGTACTCCCAAGGGGTACAGTTCATCAATGTCGTCCAGAACTGGGCCGAATGGTGGACCTTTTGGCGCCGCATCGCCGGTGGGCTCGATCAGCAGGCACAAATGACGATCCTTTCCGACATCCGCGACTATCTCGACCCCAGCAAATCCCGTAAAGGGAAACTGGCCACCTTGGCCAAAAAACGCAGTTACGAAAACATCGTGCGCTTGGCTGCGGTATTGGAACACCTGCCCAGCAATGATAAGACCTTGCTCGGGCAATGGCTGATCAAAAGACTGGACAATCCCAAAGAACCCGAACAGACGGCCTGGGCCCTAGGCAGAATCGGTAGCCGGATACCCTTCTACGGCAGCAGCCATAACACGGTGCCTCGTGACGAGGTGACCAAATGGCTGATACATCTGTTAACCCTGGATTTCAAAAAGCGTCCCCTGCTTGGGTTCGCGGCGGCATTGCTTTCAAGGATGAGTGGCGACAGGAGCCGGGACATCGATGCCGACCTGCGCCAGCAGGTAATCGCCAAACTTCGCCAGAGCAAAGCGCCGGCATCGTGGATCGCCATGGTCAACCATATTTCGGCCCTGTCAGAAGAGGACGAACAGCGGCTGGTAGGTGAAGCATTACCACCTGGGCTGAAGTTGATCAGCTGAGATCCGTCACGACAGCATCGGTTGCCTCCACGCAGCAGGCCTTTCCGTCCTCAAGCTGATAAATACGGTCGGCAATCTCGACAATCATGGGCTGATGGGATATCGCCAGAATGGTGATCTCTCGTTTGAGCTGCCCGATAGATCGGCAAATGGCCCGCTGACTTTCCGGATCCAGTGCACTGGTGGCCTCATCCAGAATCAGCAATCTGGGCCGGTGCACCAAGGCACGGGCAATCATGATTCGTTGGCGCTGTCCACCTGACAGGCGTGCGCCTCGCTCACCCACCAGGGTATCGATCCCATCCGGCAATGCAGCCACGAAATCCCAGGCACCGGCTGCCTGCAGTGCCCATTCGACATCTTTTGCCGTCAATTCAGTGTCGCCAAAAGTCACATTGGTAAAGATGGTATCGTGGAGAAGCAGATTCTCCTGGGGAACATAGCCGATCATCTGCCGCCAGGCCCGCAAATCGAGCTGTCTCATATCCACCCCATCAATCAGGATGCGGCCGCCCTGCGGATGTAGCAGGCCGATGATCAAATCAACCACCGTGGTCTTTCCAGCGCCTGAAAAACCGATCAGTGCGGTCAGGCTTGCTGCAGGGATGGTCAGGGAGAGGTGATTGAGAACGGGTCTCCCCTCGTAGGCAAATTCCACCTGTTCCAGATCGATTCCTTTTTCCAGCGTTGGAAGGATGTTGCCTCCCAGGGGTTCCTTTTGGCTTTTGGCCTTCTTGATAGTCTTGTCGAGCGACCAATAGGCACTATCGCACACTGCCATACTTTGATACAAACGCTGAATCTTACCCATGCCCCCCATCACCTTGCTAAGCAGCATGAGAAGGACCATGACCTCCGCAGGTGGCATATGCCAAAGTTCCAGACCCACATAGAAACCCAATGCGACCAATGACAGAAAAGCCGGCCCCTGCACCGCTTTCAACGCCTCTTTGCTCAACACTTCACGCTCCATCGCCCGGTTGAGGCGGTGGGTTTCGCTGGCTATCACCCGATCCACAAGTTCCTCGCGTCCCATGGCTTTCAAAGGCTTGACGGATTGCAGACAGTCGGTCAATTGTCGCAATAATGCTTTTCTAATCTTGGTCTGCCGTCTTCCCGCCTTGCGTGCCATTCGCACCAGGGAAAACAGGCAGGCCAAGATGATTGAGGCGCCTAGCAGATACGCCACAGTGGCACGCCAGGAAATGGAAGCCGACACAATGACATAAGCCAACATCTGGATTGAAGCGGCGATCATAGACGTGCCAAAGAAATAGGCCTTGGAAGCCCGATCGGGCTCGCTCGACATGGCATTGGCCAAAGCACCGATCGGCTGGCGCAGATAAAACATCCAGCGAGCAGCCAATAGCGCCTTTAGCAGTGTCA
Organism: Methylothermaceae bacterium; assembly: GCA_027024125.1. Taxonomy (GTDB): domain Bacteria; phylum Pseudomonadota; class Gammaproteobacteria; order Methylococcales; family Methylothermaceae; genus Methylohalobius. Next base: position 6,307 of record JALVSV010000038.1, read on the forward strand.
GGCGCAGATCGGTGGCCACCCTCGCGATGGTATAGCCGACATATTTGTTGGCCAGCATGGTCAGGCCACTGCGCATGACGGCCCCGATCACCACTACGGCGATCAAGACTCCAAGGGAGGGCGTCAGCCCCAACCATCTGAGTCCCTGGAGCAAGTAGGCACCCTTGCCATCTTCAGAATCCAGGTTCCCCCCCTGCTCCACAACGCTGGACAGGATCGGAAGCAGAGCCGTCATACTTACGCCTTCTACCAGTCCTGCCAAAATCAGGGCAGACATGACAACGGCGCTTTGCCACGGATAGGCACGGACAAAGCGGAGGAGCAGGCGCATCAGCGGGAAATGAGTCTGTGGGAGGAAAAAACTTCAGTGCATGTATCCACCAGGGTATCTATCTGTTCTGTAGTGTGGGCAGCACTCATACTGCAGCGGAGCAGACAACGGTGATCCGGAGTCGCCGGAGGCATGACCAGATTGACATAGACCCCCTTTTGTAGCAATTGGTGCCAGACCAGAAGCGAATCCTCCCTTGACTCACTGAGCAGGACGGGTATCACCGGACTCATTTGTGGCCCCAATTGACATCCTATGGATTCCAACCCCTGATAGAAACGCTTGGCGTTGGCCCATAATCGCTGTCTGAGATGGTGACCCTCCCGGAGCAAGCGCAATGCCACTCGGGTGGAGGCAATCTGGGCAGGAGATGAAGAAGCAGTGAAAATATAAGGGCGGGCGGTGTATCGCAGGATATCCAGCTCCTGATGAGGGCTGACGCAATACCCTCCAATGGCACCCAGACTCTTACTGAAGGTTCCGACAGTGAAATCGACCAGATCATCCACACCCTCGGCTTCGGCCACTCCACGACCGGTTTCACCCAGAACACCCAGGGAATGAGCCTCGTCCACCATCAGGTAGGCGCCGTATTCCTGTTTGACTTCGGCAATGGCCTTCAAAGGAGCAGTATCCCCTAGCATGCTGTAGAGACCCTCCACCACCACCAGGGTCTTTGGAGCCCGATCCTTCAAGCGCCGCAACCTTTTGCCCAGATCATCCACATCATTGTGGCGGAAACGGATCACTTCGGCAGGACTCATCCGACAACCATCATAAATACTGGCATGACAATCAGAATCCAGGAGGATCACATCGTCGTTACCCGGCAAGGTCGATAGCAACGCCAGGTTGGCAAGATAGCCTGTGGAGAACACCACGCTGTAGGGT
>JALVSV010000039.1 GCA_027024125.1 Methylothermaceae bacterium
GCCTGTTCGTGCAGCTGCGCCGCTTCCTGGGTGACCAGAGCCGCCACGCGGCTGGCACGACCGCGCAGGAAACTGTGAATGAGCAACAACGGTACCGCCACCGCCAGTCCCAGCTGAGTCGTCACCAGGGCCTGGGAGATGCCGCCGGACATCAGCTTGGGATCGCCGGTACCGAACAGGGCGATGGAGTCGAAGGTCTCGATCATCCCGGTCACGGTGCCGAGCAGCCCCAACAGTGGGGAAATGGTGGCGAACAGACTCAGGGTGCTCAACCCCCGGTAGAGATGCTGCAATTCCTGCTGGGTCAATTCCTCCAGGTAGACCGCAAGCGCTTCCCCGGCGTGCTGGGAAGGGGTCGCCAACGCCAGCCGCAGCCGGCCGATGGGATTGTCGTCCCGCGCCTCCTCCTGCCGTTGCTGACGCCAGATCCGGTGTTCCACCCGGCGCAGCCACACGTATCGCAGCAACGCCAGCAGCAGACCGATCGCCCCCAGGGCCAAAATCAGATAACCGATGACCCCGCCCTGTCGCAGCCGCTCCCGCCAGTCGGGTTTCTGGATCATCAGCGCCAAAAGGGCGCCTTTGGAAGAATCCAGGGCCACCGGATGCCAGCCCTCGCCGGCCTGCTCCAGTTCCCTTGCCAGGCGGCGGTATCTCAGGGGGGGCTGCTCGGCCGGCTGTAACAGACGATCGCCACCGGCCAGATAGCGCAGATAGTTGCCCTCATGGAAAGCGTTGAAGACTCCCACCCGCACCACCTTTTTCCTGGCCTGTTCTCCCGAGGGAGCGATGACCGGCGCCTCAAAGCGAACCACCTTGCCCGCCTCGCCGATCTCCTCCAGCAGCAGATCCCAAAGCTTCCGCAGATCCTCCAGATCCGCCTGATGGCGGCTCTGGATCAGGGTCTGGAGGAACGTCAGGCGGCCAGGGTGCTGGGCGTTGACCAGCGAACCTTCCAGCAGGGTTCGTATCGCAGCGGCGTTCTGGCGCACGTGACCGAACAGGTCCTGGATGTCCCCGGCCTGGCTCTTCCATTGCCCTTCCAGCTCGGCCAGCCGCTTCTCGTTGGCTTCGAATCGGGCCTTGAGTCGTTCCGCATGCTGTTTGGCCCGGGCGATCTCCGCCTCCACTTTGGCCAGCATCTTTTTACGCTGATCGTGCTGGCGGCGGAAGCGTTCCAACCGCTGGCGCTGGTGCTGACGTTCCTGGAGCCCTTCCTTGCGCAGGGTCTGGATCAGTCGATCGAGCGTGCTGGGCTGGGCCAGCGCCCATTGGGGCAGCACCAGGACCAACCAAATCATCACCAGCCAGCCGGTGAAAACCCGTTTCATGACCCCTCCGGCGCCGGGACCGGCAGTGTGATGAGATCGGGCGGCGCCTGTTTGGCGGCGATTCGCATGGCGTGATCGAGGGGGCGCAGGAAATCACGATCGAGGGCGCGCCAACGCTTGTCGTCCGGAGCCCACACTCCCCCTTCCTGGCCGTCCAGGGTCAGGTAATAGAGCCCCACCCGGCCGAAGCGCAGAAACCGGACCGTGCGGCTTTTTCCTTGGGTTTCCAGCGGCGCCTCGTAGGTTTCGATGTTGTGGCCGTACCGGGCCTCGATCCGGAAGGCTTCCATCAGGCGGCGGTATTTCTCCGGCAGGGCAACGTCGGCCCGGTTCATCAGGGTGCGCAGGGACTTGACCCGCTCACGCCGTTCCTGCCGGAGGAAAGGGGTGTCTACCTGGACGATCCGGTCCAGGGACTCCAGCATCTCCAGCAGAAAGGGAAACAGCTTGCGGTTGAGAGTCTCCAATGACTTGAGCTGGCGTTCGCGCTGGGCCAGTTCATCAGCCTGATCTGCCAGCATCTTCTCCAGCTGGCCGGTGTAGTCCTGCAATTCCTCCAGCTCGGCAAGTCGGGCACGATAGGTTTCAATCATACCCCGGGTCTGATCATCGAGTTGGTCGATCCGGCGCTGCACCTTCGCCGCCTCTTTCTGGATGCCCACTTGGGTCTGGATTGCCTGACCGACCCGATCCGCAAATACGGTAGCGCTGAGGAGCGTCAACGTGGTGACCAGAAGCCATTGCCTCCAGCCCATCTTGAGACAATATGCATGCAAATGTCTTTTCCTCATCAATATTGCCAAGGCTGTTGGATATCGCTGCGTTGTAGCCAATCTGTCCGGTCATCCTGCCCGGATCTGTCACGGGAAAGCCCCGATCACTCAACGCCGCTGCAGGCGCAAGGAATTGAGCACCACCGACACTGAACTCAGCGCCATCGCCCCTGCGGCGATCATGGGGCTGAGCCGGCCCATGGCCGCCACCGGGATTGCCACGGTGTTGTAACCGAAGGCCCAGAACAGGTTCTGGCGGATGACCCGCAGGGTGAAAGCGGAAATGTCGATGGCGTCGGCCACCTTCTCGATATCGCCCTGGACCAGGGTGATAT
>JALVSV010000040.1 GCA_027024125.1 Methylothermaceae bacterium
GCCAGTGAATCGGTCTGTGACAATGGGGGCAATATCTTTCGGCTTGCTTTCTCCTCAGCAGACTCTGCTCCTCATCCAGCAGCAACCTCGCCTCGTCCTCTTCCAGACCCAGCTCTTCACGGGTGGATTTGAGAACCTCGAATTCTTCCCTGGAGATCACCCCATCGGCAAGAGCTGCCCGGAGCTTGAGGCGGTATTTCTCACGCCTGTTTTGCAGTTCGGTGGAAAAACCAGACGCCAGAATCCCGGCCGGCATCGCCGCCATCCCGACACCTGCGATGGTGATCAGTACCCCAAAGGCCTTCCCCCACACAGTCACTGGCACCACATCACCGTAACCGACCGTGGTAAGCGTCACCGTGGCCCACCAGATGGCTTTGGGGATACTGCCAAAAGCCTGGGGCTGGGCTTCGTGCTCCATTAAATAAATCCCGCTGGCTGCAAAGATGATAATGATCGCCATGACGAAGATGGCCGAAACAAAAGCCGAAGATTCCCGCCTGATGACGGTGATCAACAGATCCAGGGCATCGGAATACCGGGTCAGCTTGAAGATTCGGATGAGCCGCAACACCCGCAGGAAACGGGTATCGATGTTGATGAACATGGTCAGATAGAAGGGCAGGAAAGCAAAAAGATCCACCAGCGCCATTGGGGTCACCATATAACGGAGCCTTCCTTTCAAAGGATGCCGGTAACAGGGATTCTCCACACAGCACCAGACCCGCAGACCATATTCGACGGAAAAGCAGAAAACCGACAGCAATTCGAACCCCTCGAACCACACTTGATAATTTTGGTACAGCCCTTTGACCGACCCCAATACCACCGCGAAGACATTGAGCAGGATCAGGGACATGATGGAAATATCCACTGTTTTGCTCGCAAGACTGGGGTAGCGATGATCGAGAAGCTGATAGAGAAGATGTCTCAGAGACATATTGGGTCCGATGGTGAGTCATACAGGGGGGTCGTGTAGAATAATAGCCAGTAATCCGCATTTCAGGAACACAGATGACCCAACTTTCCCACGAAACGGTCGAGACTGCGATCAGGGCGCATGTCGATCCCCATTACGAAACCGACCTTGTCAGTGCCGGCTGCATCGAGACAATAGACATTGAAGGCAATAAGATCACCCTGGCCATCAACCTGGGTTATCCAGCCAAGCGCCTGGCGCCCCAGATGACTCTCGAACTGACGGAACGGCTGCGCCGTCTGCCGGGAGTCGAGTCCGTCGAAGTCCAGGTCAACTGGCACGTCGTGTCCCATGCGGTGCAGCATGGCCAAAAACCGCTCCCCGGAGTCAGGAACATTATCGCCGTGGCGTCCGGTAAGGGGGGCGTGGGCAAATCCACCGTCACCGCCAACCTGGCCCTCGCATTGGCCCTCGAGGGGGCCAAAGTGGGTGTACTCGATGCCGATGTCTACGGACCCAGTATCCCCCGCATGTTGGGCGTTGGCGGACAGCCCGAGACCCACGACGGCAAGACCATCGAACCCCTGCATGCCTATGGGCTGGCAGTCATGTCCATCGGTTTCCTGGTGGACGAGGATACCCCGATGATCTGGCGAGGCCCCATGGCTACCAGCGCTTTGCAACAGTTGCTCCAACAGACACACTGGGGGGACCTTGACTATCTGCTGGTCGACCTGCCTCCGGGCACCGGCGACATCCATCTGACCCTGACCCAACAGATTCCCGTGACAGGTGCTGTGATCGTCACCACCCCCCAGGACATTGCGCTTCTTGATGCCATGAAGGGACTGAAGATGTTCGAGAAGGTCAAGGTGCCGGTACTGGGTATCATCGAAAACATGAGCCTGCACCGCTGCAGCCAGTGTGGCCACGAGGAACCGGTTTTCGGCCACGGGGGTGGTCAAAGGATGGCACAGAAATATCAGATTCCGCTGCTGGGCCAGCTTCCCCTGGATATCTCCATCCGGGAAAATGCTGACAGCGGTCATCCTACCGTGGTGGCCGATTCCACCAGCCCCATTGCTGACAAATTCAGGCAGATTGCTTTGGCTACCGCCGCCCGGCTGGCACTCAGACCGAAGGACCGGGCCGGCCGATTCCCCAAAATCGTGGTGGAGAACGACTGAGATGGCGATCAAATCCGACCAATGGATTCGCCGTATGGCTCGACAATATGGCTTGATCGAACCGTTCGAATCCAACCAGATCTCCGAACTCGATGGAGAAAGGGTGATATCATTCGGCACCTCGAGCTATGGTTACGACGTGCGTTGCGCCGACGAATTCAAGGTGTTCACCAACCTCAATTCGGTCATCGTCGATCCAAAGAATTTCGATGCCGACAGTTTCGTCGACGTCAAATCCGATGTCTGCATCATCCCCCCCAATTCCTTTGCCTTGGCAAGGACGGTGGAATATTTCCGCATTCCCAGGGACATCCTGACGATCTGTATGGGAAAATCGACCTATGCCAGATGCGGCATCATTGTCAACGTCACCCCGCTGGAACCGGAATGGGAAGGTCACGTCACTCTGGAATTTTCCAACACTACCCCCTTACCCGCCAAGATCTATGCCCACGAAGGTGTGGCCCAAGTCCTTTTTCTGGGAGCTGACGAAGTCTGTGAGACTTCCTACCGGGACCGCGGTGGCAAATACCAGGGGCAGACAGGTGTCACCCTGCCCAAAGCATAACCACAAGGAGATCTCCCAGTGAACAAACGCCCCGTCAACACCATTCTGATCACCGGCTGTTCCAGCGGCATCGGCTACGTGACTGCCAAGGGACTCAGGGAACGTGGTTATCGGGTATTTGCTTCGGCCCGCAAGCCCGAGGACGTGGAAAGGCTCAGGAAGGAAGGCTTCGAGACCGTGCAGCTGGATCTGGATGACAGTGAAAGCATCGAACAAGCCGTGAATCAGGTACTGCAATGGACCGGCGGCACCCTGGACGCCCTGTTCAACAACGGTGCCTGGGGGCAGGTGGGAGCAGTGGAGGATCTCACCCGGGAGGTGCTGAAATCCCAGTTCGAAACCAATTTTTTTGGTACCCACGAACTGACCAACCTGATTCTGCCGGTGATGCGAAAGCAGGGGCATGGCCGAATTCTCTACAACAGCTCGGTACTGGGATTCATCGCTCTGCCCTATCGTGGCGCCTACAATGCCAGCAAATTCGCCCTGGAAGGTCTGGTGGACACCTTGCGACTGGAATTACACGGCACCGGTATCCATCCAGTGCTGATCGAACCCGGCCCCATTCTGACCAGGTTTCGCGAGAACGCCTACAAAAAGTTCAAGCAAAACATCGACGCCGAACATAGTCCCCACAGCGAGGTCTATCAAAGGATGGAACAGAAACTGGCTACGGAAGGACCGGCGGTACCCTTTACCCTACCGCCTGAAGCGGTACTGCAGAAAGTGATCTACGCTTTGGAAAGACCGCGTCCCAAAATTCGCTATTATGTGACCGTGCCTACTTATTTGTTCGCCTTCTTCAAAAGAGTGCTGCCCTTCCGCATACTCGACTGGATTCAACGCAAAGTATGAATACGCCTCCTTCCCATATCGAAATCATGGATACCACCCTGCGAGATGGCGAGCAGACTCAAGGGGTCTCCTTCTCACCCGACGAAAAAATCAACCTCGCCCGTGCCCTGTTGGAAAAACTCAAGGTGGACCGAATCGAGGTTGCTTCTGCCAGGGTTTCCAACCGGGAGAAGGAAGCAGTGACGAAAATCAACCAGTGGGCCGCCTCTGAGGGACTGCTCGAGCATGTGGAGGTGCTGGGGTTCGTGGACCATACCCTGAGCGTGGATTGGATCCTGGATACCGGAGGAAAAACCATCAACCTGCTGACCAAGGGTAGCGAAAAACACTGCCGCACCCAACTGCGCAAGACCATGGAGGAACATGCCAGCGATATCCTTCGCACTGTTGACTACGCCCGTGAGATGGGACTGAACGTCAACGTCTATCTGGAGGACTGGTCCAACGGCTATCAAGACAGCCCTGACTACGTGTTCGCACTGATGGACCGGCTCAAGGACAGCGGTATCCAGCGTTTCATGCTCCCCGATACCCTGGGAGTGATGACACCCGAGGAAGTCCAATCCAGCATCAAGGACATGTGTCACCGTTATCCCGGTCTGCATTTTGATTTCCATCCCCATAATGACTATGGCTTGGGCACTGCCAATGTCATGTATGCCGTCAAGGGTGGTGCCAAAGGTGTCCATTGCACTGTCAATTGCCTGGGAGAGCGGGCCGGCAACGCCTCCCTGGCTGAAGTCGTCGTGGTGCTCAAAGACAAATTGGGTGCCGATCTCAAGGTGGACGAATCCCAACTGGTCCGTATCAGTGACATGGTGGAACGCTTCTCCGGCAAGCGGGTGGCCGCCAATGCCCCTATCGTCGGAGCCGATGTGTTCACCCAGACCGCTGGTATCCATGCCGATGGAGACCACAAGGGCGGACTGTATGAAAGCAGGCTGCGCCCGGAACGTTTTGGCCGGGTCCGGAGCTACGCCCTGGGCAAGATGAGCGGCAAGGCTTCATTGCTCAAGAACCTCGAGCGACTGGGGATCGAACTGACCTCGGAACAGCAGCGCAAGGTGCTGGCGCGGATCGTGGAACTGGGGGACTCCAAACAGATCATCACCACAGACGATCTACCCTTTATCATTGCCGATGTCCTGGAAAGCGAGAGCTATCAACACATCAAACTGATGGACTGCGTCATCACCAGCGGACTGGATCTGGAATCTACTGCCAGCATCAGGGTCGAGGTCGATGGTGAGATCCATAACGCAGCCGGAGCGGGCAACGGTGGCTTCGATGCTTTCATAGACGCCATCAACCAGATCCTGGCCCGCTACGACTATACCCTGCCACCCCTGATGGATTACGAGGTCCGCATCCCCAAGGGAGGGCACACCAGCGCCCTGACCGAGTGCGTGATCACCTGGGACTGTGGCGACAAGACCTGTACCACCCGCGGGGTACATGTGAATCAGGTCTTCGCTTCCGTGGGGGCCACCATGAAGATGATCAACATCGGTCTGGAGGAACAGCACAAAGCTGGAAATCCCGACTAGAACGGGTATTTATCACCCCGCACGGCTACCGTTTTTCACTTGGCTACCGTTCCCACATCCGCTCCAACAAGAAGTGAGACAACAGGTTCCGGTGTCAAAATATAAGATCTACTGTTCCCTTTCTAACCAACGGTAGACAATCCCCGCCAAAATTGCGCCCAGGATAGGTGCCAGCCAGAAAAGCCACAATTGAGACAAGGCCCATCCCCCTTGAAATACCGCAACGCCTGTACTTCTTGCCGGATTTACCGATGTATTTGTCACAGGAATACTGATCAGATGAATCAGAGTGAGACCCAGCCCAATGGCTATCGGCGCAAGCCCTGGAGGTGCCCTTCTGTCTGTTGCACCCAGGATGATTGTCAGAAACATGAACGTCATGACGATTTCAGTGACCAATCCTGCAACCATACTATAGCCACCAGGAGAGTGTTCCCCATAACCATTGGCCGCAAAACCTGCAGTCACATCGAATCCTGCTTGTCCAGAAGCGATGATATACAAGACGGCCGCTCCAGCGACACCACCTGCCACCTGTGCCGCTATATATGGCCCGAGTTCAATCAACGGGAACCTTCCCCCTGACCACAGACCAAATGAAACGGCGGGATTCAGATGGCAACCCGATATATGGCCAATTGCAAACGCCATGGTCAATACAGTGAGGCCGAAAGCAAGGGCCACACCCAAAAAGCCAATCCCAACCTCTGGGAATTTGGCCGCCAGAACAGCGCTACCACATCCCCCAAGTACCAACCAAAAAGTACCGATAAATTCCGCTGCCAATTTTCTTGTCAATGTCATGCCTGCCCCCCTTTGTAACGCATCGCATCGTTGTTTACCCCTTGTAAATTCCACCAGGGTACTTCGCATGGTCAAGGAAAAAACAAAGCCAGGGAGGGCTCCGTCATCTATTCATGCCGGGGCAGGTGGCCTGCTTCGAAAAACGCCATGAATACTTCCCTGTAGGCTCCACGCCGGCCTCCCTGCCGGCGAGGCTTTCGAAGCAGACCACCTGCCCCTTCATTCAATCCACTACATGTTTAAATAACGTGGTCCTGCAAAGCTAGGCTTCTTCATTGCAAAAACGAAGCAAGCTGTGAATATACAAGGCAGTCAAGCCATAACAACAGAATCCACGGAATTCTTCAAGCAGTCCGGCATTGCAATCTTGACCAATTCTTTTCTAAGGGCTGTGTCATCGTAGACTCGCCAAGGATAGATCAAAGAGACATGGGGTCTGATTCGAAAGCCACACCGGCAGATAAGCCAGTATGGCGCCTGCAGGAAGGTATCAACGGTGTGTTTCGAGGCAGACCGCGTGCCTCGACCTCGATGGATGACGATGCCCTGGTAATTCTATTTTTTTGCCCAAATCCACAGGATAGGTATAGGATGGATTTACAGCCCGATGCCAGAGGGCAGGAGAGAGACAATGCAACACATAGAAACGATCCATCATCGTACCTGTCATGATGACCCAGGATTGACGTTGGAGTTTGGAGTGTATAAGGCGGGGGTCAATCCCTGTTCACAGCGAAAATATTGTTTCCGCCATTAGCCATATCATCCAAACACTGGATGAACCCATGATAGCAGGACTTGATCCTGTCTCCGCATGAGAAAAGAGACGTTGACAATCATCCTGGCAGGCGGTGTCGGCTCAAGGTTGAAACCACTGACCAAAGAGCGGACCAAACCGGCTGTCCCTTTTGGCGCCAAATTCCGCATCATCGATTTCACCCTCTCCAATTGCCTGCACTCTGGCCTGAGGCGTGTTCTGGTATTGACCCAGTACAAGTCACTGTCATTGCAGAACCATCTCCGTGATGCCTGGTCCATCTTCAATCCTGAACTCGGAGAATATATCACGCCGGTCCCCCCGCAAATGCGTACCGGAAATCATTGGTACTGGGGGACCGCCGATGCAGTGTATCAAAACCTGTATCTGCTCAAACGAAGTGGAGCGCGATGGGTACTGATTTTGTCAGGAGATCATATCTATCGCATGGATTATGCCGCCCTTTTGAACATTCATAGGGAAAAAGCCGCCGACCTGACTGTGGCAAGCATGGCTGTCCCTTTGCAGGAGGCAAAAGCTTTTGGTGTGCTGTCGGTCGATGCTGAAAGAAGAATCGTGGCGTTCGAGGAAAAGCCGCAGCACCCGAAACCCTTACCCGACAATCCCGATCAGGCATTGGTCTCCATGGGGATATACGTCTTCTCCCTCAAGAAGCTGATCCTGGCTCTGGAAACAGATGCCAGCAATCCACACTCCTCCCATGATTTCGGCAAAGATATCATTCCCCATTTGATCGACAACCAATCCGTCTTCGCCTATCTGTTTGGTACCAGCCTGGGGAGAGTGACACCAGACCGTTACTGGCGCGATGTGGGGACGATAGACAGTTACTATGAGGCCAATATGGATCTGCTGAAACCCATGCCCCCCCTCAACCTATATCAGTCAAACTGGCCGATCAGGAGCCATTCCACACAGAATCCCCCATTGCGTGCAACCTCTGGTGGCTCCGGCAATGAAGGTGTCTTCATCAATTCACTGGCTGCCGGGGGCGTCATCATTTCAGGCGGCAAAGTGGTGCACTCGATTTTATTTGCCAATGTATTCATTGACGATGGCGCCAATGTCGAAAATACCATTTTGTTTGAGGGAACCAAGGTAGGCACAAAAGCCCGGCTTCGAAACTGTATCGTCGACAAGGATGTCATCATTCCCCCAGAAGAAACCATTGGCTACGATCTTGAAAAAGATACCAACCGCTTCAAGATTTCTGCAAAAGGGATCGTAGTGGTACCCAAAAACTATCAGTTTGCCTAATCCCTAACTGCATAGCCAAACCAGCGAGGGCTCCTCCCGGAAGACAGCAACACAATTCAATTGCTTACAGTCTGTCTATCTGATCGCACCCCGCTCCCGCAAGAAAGCTGTCACAGCCTCGGCAAAAAGCCGGTAACCCTCTCCGTTGGGATGGATGGGATCTGATTTGAGTTCGCGCTCCGACAGAATGTCGGCCATGACACCATCGAGATAGGGCACATCAAGCTCCTGCGCCAGCTCCTCGTAAAGTTCGGCGCTCGACAGCATCAAGCCTGGAGCGGGCACGCCCACCAGCAGCACCTCGGCACCGCTTGCGCGGATCTGCCTGATCATTCGACGTAGATTTTCCCTGGTCTCCTTAGGTGGGTAACGACGCAGAAAATCATTGCCCCCTTCCATCAGGATCACCAGTGCAGGCTGGTATTCCTCCAGTTCCATTGGAAGGCGCTGCACCCCTTTTTTGGTAGTCTCTCCCGGTATGCCGGCATTGATGACCTCTCTTCCAATCAATTCCTCGAGCACCCTGGGGTAACTGGTTTTAGCATTTGTTCCGGTCCCATAGGTCAGACTATCGCCAAAGGCCAGAACCACAGCATCCGCTGGTAGCGGTGACAACTCTACCGCCTTCTCGCAGCCGCTGACTCCATAAAACAGCGCACCTATCCACAACAAGGATAGCCAAGTCGAGTTTCTGTTCGCCATCAAAGACTCTGTCAATCGCCAGATCACTTTGCAAGCATAGACAATCGCCACCATGAAGGCCAGATTGCGTGTATTCCCACAGGGCTCCGTCATCTAATCAGGCCGGGGCAGGTGGTCTGCTTCGAAAAACGCCGTGAATACTTTCTTGCTATGCAGTCCTGCTGCGCAAGAAAGCCCTGCCCAAACTTCCCTGTTTGGGCGCTCGCCCGCCTGCGAAAGTTCACTGGACTTTCGGTCCGGACTCGCCCCTGTAGGCTCCACGCCGGCCTCCCTGCCGGCGAGGCTTTCGAATCAGACCACCTGCCCCTTCATTCAATCCGTTACGTGTTTGAATGACGTGATCCTGCGTATTCCCAAGATTGTTGCTGCCCAACAATCAAAAGGGGTTTATCATAGAATTTCACCGTTTCCCCACAAGAACCAACAAAAACAGATTTAAGGAGGTTCCAATGAGTTCTCTGAATCAGCAAAAAGTCATCGAGTTGCTCAATCGGATCCTTGAGCTGGAACTGGCGGGGGTGGTCCGTTACACCCATTATTCATTCATGATCTACGGCTACAGTCGTATCCCCATCGTCTCCTGGATGCGTGAGCAGGCACAGGAATCCCTGGGGCATGCCCAGGAGGCAGGAGAGTTGGTGACTCACTTCGGCGGTCATCCTTCTTTGGGTATCGGCCCGCTCCTGGAAACTCACAAACACGATATCGGTGATATCTTACGAGAATCGCTGGAGCACGAAACCGAAAGCCTGAAAACCTATCAGCAGCTTCTCGACCTGGTGGCTGGTCAGTCAGTACTGCTCGAAGAATATGCGCGCCGCATGATCGCAGCCGAGGAACTGCATCTGGGTGAAGTGGACAAGATGCTGAGAAAACCGGGCTCCATCAATACCTTTTCCGAGGCCCAATCCTCGTGATTTGTCAATGGTTATAGCTTAGGAGGTAACAATATGCTAGGTGGCATCATAGCAATTGCAGTGGCTGTTTGGTTCTATCGTACCGCCGAATCGATCGGCAACCCCACCCCGCTCCAATGGGGGGTCATTGGGGTAGCGGTCTATTACGGTGTCTTGGCTGCTTGGACCGTGTTCGCAAATACTCCTTTTATGGAAGAATTCCACCACACCAGTAAAACCATTGGCATCATCGTCCATTATCTGGGGATTGTTTTTGGATTGGCGTTGGCCTGGTGGGTTCGCAGGCGCTGGCTGCTGAAAGCTTGATTCGATACCCTCTCTTCCACCAAATCACATGAGGTGTGGGCATGAACGAAGAAACGATGAACATGGAGATGAGGAAAGTCCTGAAAAAATTTGGCGTCACCTCACAACAGCAGATCGAACACGCCATATTCAAAGCTGTGGAGGAAGGCAGGCTGACAGGATCGGAAACCCTGGATGTCATATTGACCTTGGAGATTCCAGGGCTTGATCTGACACACACAGTCAAGGGTACAATAAAACTTGAATGACTCAAGGGCGGGTAATTCTTCAACAATCGAATTACCCGCCCTGCTTGTGGAAACTTAGGAATCCAGAGATACGGGTGCGTTAAGCCGCTGGCAGGAATGGATCGGTATAGATATCCCGGACACTGGTTCCAGACAGAAAACAACCGCGTTGAGCCGATTTGACCATATCCGGGTTGCCACACAGGAACACCCGCCAGCCTTTCAAATCAGGATGTTCTGCCAAGGCAATTTCAACTGCCCTGCCAGACCTTACCCCTTCGATGGCCGGACCTCTTGACAGACAGGGGACATAGCTGAAATTGGAATGTTCCGAGGACAGTCTTTCCAATTCCTCCTGTAAATACAATCCTTCAGGTGTGGAACTCCCGTGATAAAGCCGGATATCTCCCTCGTGACCGTGTGTCAGCGCATCCCTCAGGATTCCATACAAGGGGGCCAATCCCGTGCCCGTTCCTATCATAAGGATGGGTTGCTCTGGCAGACCTTCCGTGTAGAAACATTCCCCTTGCGCCGGACCGATTTCCACCCGGTTCCCCTCTGTCAACCGTTGAAAAATCCAGCGGCTGAACAACCCGCCGGGAACCCGGCGGATATGTAGCTCCAGGAAAGGTTCATTCGGCAAACTCGCCAGAGAATAACTGCGCGTTTGGTCAGCGTGAAACAGATTGAGAAACTGACCAGGATGATACTGGAAACCTTCCGGCACCGACAATCTTAGCCTGACGACTTCGGGTGTCAATCGCTCAAGTGAAACCACTTCTGCCTGGAAATTCTCTTTTGCCGGAATCTTGATCACAAGATCATTCTGCGGCTGGCACTGGCAAGCGAGAAAATAGTTTTGCACCCGCAGGGTTTCTTTCAATCCCTTCTGTGCTTCTTCCGGCAGATCCCCCTCCGACTGGAGCATGCAGCTTTGGCAGACGCCAGCCTGACATCCATAGTTCACCTCGACATCATGTCTGAGAAGGCATTCAAGCACCGATTCCTCTTCTCTGAGAGGAAGAATCCTGCCATCGAGGATAAGCCTTGCCATCAGCGGTTCAGCACATCGTCTCTGGCCGACTCTGCGATATCGATGACCTGCTGGATCAACTCGGGAGCCACGTTCAATTCCTCCAGGGTTGCGCGTAAGTTTTCCAGTACCGCATCCACATGGGAATCGTTCAATCCTCTTTCGACCAAATGTTTGTGTCCTTCCCGCATATCCTTGCCGGTGTAATGGCTTGGTCCACCAAACGCCATGGTCAGGAATGCCTTCTGTTTGGCTGCCTGTTGTTCCATATCCACGCCATCGAAAAACTGATTGATGCGGTCATCGGCCAGAACTTTACGATAGAAAATATCGACGGCAGCATCGACAGCCGCTTCGCCACCAAGCTTCTCATACAGGGACTGGGCCATATACAAACTCCTCTTGTTGAGTCAGTGTTAAAATCATTCAGCCAACTTAAACATTAGCAACCATTAAAGATGTATTCTATATACATGTTATAGAAAATCAAGCCTTCGTCTGAGGCAGCGATGCAACTCACCACGTTTACTGACCTTGCCTTTAGGCTGCTGATCTACTTGGCCCTGGAACCCCAGCGCTTTGCTACCATCGCTGAAATCGCTGACTACTTCGGTGTTTCCCGCAACCACATGGGCAAAGTAGCCCACCGTCTGGGGCAAGGTGGGTTCGTCACCACGATACGGGGCAAAGGAGGGGGACTGAAATTGGCCCGCAATTCCCATGAAATCAGATTGGGTGAAATCGTCCGCTGGATGGAACCAGGACTGTCTCTGGTGGAATGTCAACTACAAGGAACGGGAACGAAGTGTCGGGCCGCCCCCAGTTGCAGCCTGAATACCCTCTTGGAAAAAGCACTGGCTTCCTTCCTTGCCACCCTCGATGAGCACACGCTGGCAGATGCCATACCATCCGATTTGGAAACACCGACAGACTTGAAGGTGGATCCGGGAGACAACCGTTGAAACTTGTCCGTTTGAGCAGGTAAGCGTAGGCTATTGGGAAATTCAATGTTTCCGGAGATGAGATGAGACTGCAATGGATGATGCTGACATTGCTATGGTGTCTGGGAACCACAACAACGATTTCAGCCAGCGAAAAGAGTGCGGTCCAGCTGGATATCGAAGGTGCCATCGGCCCAGCCACTACAGACTATGTCAAACGCAGCTTCTCACGGGCCATCGACTTGGGCACAGCATTGCTGATCCTGCGTATCGACACACCGGGTGGATTGGATCTGTCGATGCGCGAGATCATCAAGCAGATCATCGCCTCGCCAATCCCGGTCGTAGCCTACGTTGCACCCAGCGGAGCCCGGGCCGCCAGCGCTGGCACCTATATCGTCTATGCCTCCCACGTGGCCGCCATGGCGCCTGCCACCAGCATAGGAGCGGCCACCCCGGTCCAGCTGGCAGGCCCAGGCGCCCCGCCCCCCTCTTCGGGAAAAGAAAAAGACCAGGCTGACAGGAAGGCAACCAGGCCTGCTGGCAGCGACATGAAACGCAAGATGGTCAACGACGCCGTCGCCTATATCAAAGGCTTGGCAAAAATGCGAGGGCGCAATGCCGAATGGGCCGAAAAGGCGGTACGCGAAGCAGCCACCCTCACCGCCGAAGAGGCACTCAATCTCAAGGTCATCGATATTATGGCCACCGACGTCGGTGATCTACTGAGCCAATTGGATGGCAGGAAAGTCAGAGTACTGGGACAGGAAATCACCCTCGAAACCGAAGGCATGGTACTGCAACGGATGGAGCCTGACTGGCGCAGCCGGCTGCTGGCGGTCCTGACCGACCCCAATATCGCCTATATTCTGATGCTTCTCGGTATCTACGGGCTGATCTTCGAGTTTTCCAATCCCGGCGCCATCGTCCCAGGGGTCCTGGGAAGTATCTGCCTGTTGATGGCGTTGTTCGCCTTCCAGGTACTGCCCATCAACTATGCCGGCCTGGCGCTGATTCTTCTGGGAGTCGCCCTGATGGTGGCCGAAGCCTTCGTACCCAGTTTCGGTATTCTTGGTATCGGTGGGGTCGCAGCCTTTACCCTGGGCTCGATTCTGTTGACAGACACCGGCATTCCGGGCTTTGGCATCGACCTGGAACTGATCCTGGGTTTTGCCATCACCTCGGCGCTGCTGTTCGTACTGGGTTTGGGAATGATTCTCAAGGCACGGCGCAAACCCGTGTTCACTGGAACCGAGGAACTGCTCCATGAACCTGCCGTGGCGCTGGAGGATTTTGACCGGGAAGGCTGGGTACGACTGCATAGTGAACGCTGGCGCGCCATCGCCGACCGGCCGGTCAGGCGCGGGGATCGCCTGAAAGTCACCGCCGTCGAAGGCTTGACCGTTCACGTTACCCCAATGGATTCTCGTTCATAATATAACGAGAACCGGTTTGTCACATGGAAGTGACGGCATTTTCAATGGTGAATGGCCATGGAAAATGTGTGGACCGGGAAAATCACATTTTCCCGGCCCGCTCCATAAAGGTCCCATGGAAGGGCGTTTATGGAAGATCAATAACTAGCGAGGAAACCCCATGAATGCATTGATCGTCGTCATCGTCCTGTTGTTGCTGTTCCTGCTCAGCGCCATCCGGATCCTGTGGGAATATGAGCGTGGTGTCATCTTCCTGCTCGGACGCTTCTACAAGGTCAAGGGACCGGGGATCATCATCGTGATCCCCTTCATCCAGCGCATGGTGCGGGTAGACATGCGCACCGTGGTCATGGACGTGCCACGCCAGGACGTGATCTCACGCGACAACGTTTCAGTACGTGTGGATGCAGTGGTCTATTTTCGTGTGGTCGGACCGGAGAGAGCCATCATCCAGGTGGAAAACTTCTACGATGCCACCAGTCAGCTGGCCCAGACCACTCTGCGTTCGGTGCTCGGCCAGCACGAACTGGATGAAATGCTGGCTGAAAGAGAAAAACTCAATACTGATGTCCAGGCCATTCTCGACGCCCAGACCGATTCCTGGGGTATCAAGGTCATCAACGTGGAGATCAAACGGGTTGATCTGGACGAGAGCATGATCCGGGCCATCGCCCGCCAGGCCGAGGCAGAACGCGAACGGCGCGCCAAAATCATCCACGCCGAGGGGGAAATGCAGGCTGCCGAAAAACTGCTGGAAGCCGCCCGTACACTCTCCAAAGAGCGTCAGGCCATTCTGCTGCGTTACCTGCAGACATTGATCGAGATCGCCGGGGACAAATCCAACACCATTGTCTTCCCCCTGCCCATCGAAATGCTCAACCTGATTGACAAGTCACTGCAATCCAAGGATCAATGATTGTGGTACTGCAACGGGTCACAGGGGCCGAGGTAACCGTGGCCGGTGAGCCTGTGGGTGGAATCGACACCGGATTGGTGATCCTGGCGGCAATAGAAAAGGGGGACACCGAAAAGCAGACCAGGAGGATGGCGGAACGCGTCCTGGGCTACCGGGTGTTTCCCGACAGCGAAGGCAGGATGAATCTGAGCGTAACCGACATCGATGGCGGACTCCTTCTGGTCCCCCAGTTCACTCTGGCCGCCGACACCCGCAAGGGATCACGCCCCAGCTTTACACCGGCCGCCGCCCCTGAAACAGGACAAAGGCTGTTCAAGGCCTTCGTGGAGGCATGTCGCGTACATCACCGCAAGGTGGAGACCGGCAGGTTCGGCGCCAGCATGCAGGTCAGCCTGGTCAATGACGGGCCGGTGACTTTCATCCTCAGAAGCAGGACAGACAGGGACCGATGAAAACCACTCAAATGCAAAACAGGAAAATCGCAGCAGCCCCGACGCAACTTTTTTCTCGTTCCTGACACTCACCGATGAAGGTCGAATTAATATTTTTCAGGAAACCGCATGCCTCTCGAAACCATCCAGTTTCATTCCCGCACTATCGGGACAGGCCAGGATGTCACCGAGACCGGGAGAACCCCGCTACAACGCTTTCGAAAATTTTTTTCCCGTAGAGATCAGGTCGCAGTCTACAATCCCTCCCGTCACACCCACATCGCCAGTGGCGTCACCAGGAGAGCGCTGACCGGGCTGAAACAACTTTCACCCCGTGATGGCGCTTTCTCCAACCATTCGGTGACTGAAACCGCATCCAGGCTTCTCAAGGCCGCAGGTATCGACACCGATGGCATCAACGACCCGGCCCATTTGCATTTCCTTTCCATGAAAACCCTTGCCAATCCCGCCTGGGCCAAGGAAATCGCCGGCCTCACGCGTTCAGGTATCAATCCAATCGTGGTCGAACGCATCGCAACACTCGCCGAAACCAGTCCCCGCCTGGCCGTCAAGCTGACCGAACTGGCGACCCAGGAAAAAGCAGGCAATGTTCCTCCCGGAGCCAGCGATTACATGACCAAGGTGGCAATAAACGACCCCTACATGGCCGATCTTGCCTCCGGACGCGATCCTGCACGGTTCCCAAACCGAGAACAATTAGGATTCGAACCAAAGTTTCACTTCCAGCTGGACAGCAAAACCTATAATGAAGTCAAAGAACACCTGCAATACCTTCAGAGCAAAAGTATCTTCCAACGGATGAAGATGGATGATGAAGCCGAGACCATCCATTCCGGCTATACCTATCAGGCCTTTGAACAAATCTTACGCGGTCTGCCCCGAGACCAGGGAGAAAAAGCCGCCCATATCAGAACAGCCTTCCATAAGGCCGCAGGAATCAGCGTCTTTAGCAAAGACAAGGGGCTCATCCTGGAAAAGGCCTTCGGCGATCCCCGGTGGTCAGCCCACCGCCAAGATACGCGTTTCCAGACAGTTTCAGGCATGTACACCGACCATGCATGGCATGACTATGTCCCCTTCGATAGATGTTTTTTCAACGCCCAGCCCAAAGCCTTCCAGGCCAGCCTTGATAAGGCACCCGATACGCAAACCCGGATCGCCCGGCTGCTCGAGAACGTACGTGGTTTTGCGATCAGTGAAAATCACTCCGAAATCGATGCAAAACAATTCCTGGCCACCCAGCTGGATACCCTCAAGAATCAGGGAGTTCGAGTAATCGCCATCGAGCATTTCAAGCACTCTGTTTTTTCTGACCTGCTTGATGGCTATTTCAGCTCGGGTGGGGAAGATGATATGTCTGCTGAACTGCAGGCTGCCCTCCGAGGAGCAGACAGAAATCCCAAGGCTCAGGCATATTTCATGGAAATCGTCAAGAAAGCAAAAGAGTCAGGGCTGCGGATCGTCTGTGCCGATACGGAAAATCTGCGGTCTTCAAGGGATGAGGTTCATGGCTCCGAACTCAGGGTCGCATCCATGAACCACTTCGCTGAAAGCGCCATCAGGAATTCTCTTCGACCTGGCGAAAAATTCGTGATTCTTGCAGGCAGTGCGCACAACAACACGCATCGGGGTCTGGTCGACGGCGTGCCTGGTTTTTCCCAACTGTTCATGATCCCCGCTGTCAAAATCGAATCCCAGGGCGACGGCGGGTTCAAGATGAAACCGGACCTTGAAGACAGGCACAAGCGTAGCCCGGCGACTCCCGAACATCCCAGATGAAGACACCGACAAATTAGGGAAAAGCGATGTCACCCAGAGACAAAGTCAATGCCTGGCTGCGTGAACTCACGCCATCCGGCAGCTCCCTGTTCGCCTTGGACGAACATGGCCTGTGCCTGCTTGCCGATGAGCAGGAAACCGTCCTGGCAATCCAGATCCCGGAAAACAGTACAGAGGTTTATCTGCACAGCAAGATTGCCCCACCTCCGCAAGAAAACTCCGGTGACCTGCTGTCAGACCTGCTCAAGGCCAACTATCTGTGCCTGGAAACCCGCGGCACGACCCTTGCCATGGATCAAGATGGCAACATCGTGCTTTGTTATACCGTACCAGTAGAGGGGCTGGATTTTACCGGCTTCGGCAATCTGCTCGGGGAGTTTCTGGAAACCCGGGATCACTGGGTCCAGCGACTTTCCCAGCCTCCATCAGGAAAGAGGGATAAACCAACAAATACCGAAGTCCTCATCTCTGCAACGGATATTCGCGTCTAGGACAGGACCACGTCATCTAAACACGTAAAGGATTGATTGGAGGGGCAGGTGGTCTGCTTCGAAAGCCTCGCCGGCAGGGAGGCCGGCGTGGAGCCTACAGGGGCGAGCCGGACCGAAAGTCCGGTGGACTTTCGCAACCGGGCGAGCGCCCAAACAGGGAAGTTTGGGCAGGGCTTTCTTGCGCAGCAGGACTGCACAGCAAGAAAGTATTCACGGCGTTTTTCGAAGCAGACCACCTGCCCCGGGACCGAATAGATGATGGGGCCCTGGCGTCTAGGAGGACGCGGTTGATTACCATATGACAGAAGCTTTCCCCCAATTCGTCACCCATTGGCAAACACACCCATGCCGAGGTATTCCATGACTCAATCCATACCGTTTGGGACAAACGCTGCAACCCTCGAAAAGGGGCAGGAATTGACCTTGAAAACCGCAGATGACCAGAAAGCGATCCACGTTATCCACAACGAGATAGAAGGAACCTGGGTACTGGCCGTTTCGGACCAGGGAGAACAGCTGAGCGAAACACAATCCAGTGCGCGACAGGAGGTTCTGCTGCGGATGACCCACGATTCGCACTTGGGCAATGCCATCATTGCCTCCCTCGACCCGGCAGGTCATATGACGGTGGCGATTGTGGATTCCTCTCCGCCCGGGGATTCGGCTGAATCCAAGCTTTGTGTCGAGACCCTGATACGAATCCTCGATCAGTCCGGCTCAATCCACCCGGCAGCTGCGCCTGAACCGGACCGACCGGCACTCCAGCAAGGTATCATCAAGGTTTGAGGTATAGGGCCATGACACAAGCAGGCAGCAGCAAATTTGGACAACTGATTGAAAATCTCAACCTGAAATTACAATCGCCGACGGTTTGTGATCTTCTGTGGGAAGGTGATCTACCGACCCGGATACACCTCCACCCCGATCAGAAAAAAGTAGTCATCCAGTGCTTCGTTCATGATCTTTCTTTTCTGACCGGACTTTTGAGACAACAAGTCATCGATACAGCTTTGAGAATCAATTACCTGGGATTGAGGGGGCGGCATTTTTCCATAGGCCTCGATTCAAGAGATTTCTTGACGGTGACATCCACCCGGAGCTTGTCGGAACTCGATCCAGAATCCCTGATCGAATCGCTTTCCTTTCTCACCGACCAGGCACACCGGATCCGTGATCTCATACAACATGTAACCTTGCAAAATGCAGCGATTGTCTTCCCCCAGACAGCAGAATAATTCAAGGAGTCTGTGATGCCAAACATCGATCCAACCACCGGTCATTCCCAAGTCACTTGGCAGGATCTGAGCAACGAAGCCAGCAAGAGTTCATGGTGGAATCTCTTTTCGAGCGGCCCATCATGGTCCCTTTCCGAGGTCCGGCAGTCCTTCGAATCCCATTTCACCCAGAATTTCAGCCGTATCGCCGAGACAGTCCCCATCGAGCAGATGCCAGCCTTTGTGGAGACATCGGGAAAATTGTTTTCTGAAATTGCACAGGCAGCCTTTGAGCCCTCGAACGGTATCACAATAGACAGATCCAGGCTCCGGAAAATCATCAAACAGGCCAACGAACTGGCTGACAAATCCTTGAAACCTTTCATGGAACAGGGAGTGAAACTCCCATCCAGTACGGCCACGTCAGACTCCAGACCCCAGATTGTCAAGACGGAAGGGGGTAAATTCAACCTCATCAGGAAAGCCCCCCTGTTGGAAAATCTGGTACTTCGCGGCGGAGGCGCCAAAGGGATAGGCTATGGCCCTTCTCTGGCAGGTCTGAGTGAGCACGGCCTGCTGGATAATCTCAAACATATCGTCGGCACTTCCGCTGGCGCCTTGACCGCCGTCGGGCTGGCCTCCGGCCTGAATGCGGAGAAATTCGCCAGGGTGGCAGATTCGATCGACCCCGCAACATTCAAGCACACACCCTCCAACCTCGCCACCCTTTATCCCGGTATCGATTTCGGAGTGATTGGATACAAAGCGGGCAACGCATTACAGACTCTCGATCAGATTTCAGCCAGGTCTGTTTCGGAGACCTTGACACAACAATGGAACACCGAGGCATTCCAGAAGAATTTACTCAAGGTCAAGGAGAAGTTCGGCGAAGAAGGGGTCATCCGTCTTGCCGAATTGCGCTTTCAAGACTTCAAAACCGACCGAAGCAAACAAATGGTGACTTTCAAAGACCTGGCAATGCTGCACGAACTCGATCCCGGACGATTCAAACTGTTGACCCTGACCGGCTGGGACAACGATCAGAAAAAAACCGTCTATTTCAATTCAGATACCACGCCCGATATGCCGGTCGCGGTGGCGGGAAGGATCTCAATGAGCATCCCGAAATTTTTCAAAGCGGTCAAATTCGACCCAGGCGATGGTGAAGGAAGGCGGACCTTCGTCGACGGCGGCGTCGGCAGCAACCTTCCGAGCGAGGCGGTTCGCGGGATCGAACACGAGGAAACCCGCGCAAAGACCCTGTTGATGACCTTCGACGAACAGGGCAAGGCATTTACCATCCTGCATGCCCCACCACATGAACGCGATGCCCTGGACACTCCCAATTGGCTTGCAAAGCAACTTGCGGGCAATCGCCACTACGATGAAACGGTCCTGGCTGACCGGGAAAAGGCCCATGCCGCCGGACCCAATACCTTCGTCGTGTTTCATGGCGATATCGGAACGCTTTCTCTCGACACCTCACCTGGTGAAAAAGCCGCGGCCAGGATCAGCGCGCATCTGGAAACGATCAACTACATCGCGGCCCGTCAGCACCAGGCCTATGCCATGGAATTCGATAGCGTGGAAGACGCCTTTGCCAGCCTTACGGACATGGAAAGACAAAGCCTGTTACAGGCGGACCGTCCACAGAATGAGCTGGAAGCCAGACTCTACGACCTAGCCCGGATATTTCACCAGTCGGATTCGGGATTTCCCATAATTAACTGATTTTTGTACATAAATGCTTGGTTTTAATGATTTCCACGAAATCCAATTTGGATTCAGCCCGAATCCTATCCCGGCCCTGGCTTGTCCACGCACGCCTGGGCTTGGGCTTCCTTCAAGCCATAGCTACGGCTATGCCTTTCAGTCCAGCCCGGCGCCCAGCCGCACCTGTACTGCGCCATCATCCGGGATACTGGTGAAATATCCGGGCTAGCGTTGGAGGCGTCACGGTCAGCTGCTGGATGAACCTTCGATCCTTTTATGCAGTGCCTTCTCCAGTGCCTGCAACTGGGACTCGAGGCTGGCTTCCACCACGCCCAGTTCGCTCTCCAGAATACAGGCCCCCGGTTGCAACCGATGGTCCCCCACCACATCCAGAAACCCTATCCCGGGATGATCTGCCAGCAGTCGCTTCACCTCCCTCTTGGCTGCCTCCACCAGGGAGGGAGCCAGGCGAAGCGTTACCCGTTTCTGCTCCCTGACCACCGCCAGGGACTGCCGCACCAGACGCAAGGTCAATTCCGGCTCGTCGAACTCTCCCAGAATATGACGCACCGCACTGGTCA
This sequence comes from Methylothermaceae bacterium, assembly GCA_027024125.1. Lineage (GTDB taxonomy): Bacteria > Pseudomonadota > Gammaproteobacteria > Methylococcales > Methylothermaceae > Methylohalobius. The sequence continues at coordinate 20,624 of JALVSV010000040.1, forward strand.
CCACACCGGCCATTTGCCGTTCCACCGAGGCGATATAATCGATATTGTCGGCCACCAGGGACATCATCTGTTCCGCCTGTTCCAACCGTGCTTCCCTTAGACCGGTTTCATAGCCACGGCGTTTTTCCTCCTCCGCCTCGGCCAAGGCCCGTGCCCGGATCCGTTCGGCCTCCTTGTGGGCCATTTTGATCAATGCTGCGGCATCTGCGAATTCCTGATATTC
>JALVSV010000041.1 GCA_027024125.1 Methylothermaceae bacterium
TCTTTGGCGGTATCGTCCGCTGTGACCTGATTGCCGAAGGTATCATCGAGGCGGTGAAAGAGGTTCATGTGAGGGTTCCCGTCGTGGTGCGGCTTGAGGGAACCAATGCGGAAGCGGGGAGGCGTTTGCTGGAAGGTTCGGGGCTGGCGATCATTGCCGCCAACGATTTGCTCGAAGCAGCCAGAAAGGCCGTGGCTGCGGCACAGGAGGAAAGATGAGCGTATTGGTCGATCGTAATACCAAATTGATCTGTCAGGGGTTTACCGGCAAACAGGCCTCTTTTCATTGCCAACAGGCACTCGAATACGGCACCCGGTTGGTGGGGGGGGTGACTCCGGGGCGTGGTGGTCAGACCCACCTGGAACTTCCCGTGTTCGATACGGTCCGTCAGGCGGTTGCAGAAACCGGCGCTGAGGCCAGCGTGATATTCGTTCCGCCCCCCTTTGCGGCGGATGCCATCGTGGAGGCTGCCGACTGCGGTCTGCGGCTGGTGGTCTGTATCACCGAAGGCATTCCTACTCTCCACATGCTCAAAGTCAAAGCGGCGTTGAAAGATCACGACTGTGTGCTCATCGGGCCCAACTGTCCAGGAATCATTACCCCGGATGAATGCAAGATTGGCATCATGCCCGGTTTCATCCATAGCCGTGGTTGCGTGGGCGTGGTTTCCCGCTCGGGTACCTTGACCTATGAAGCCGTCTGGCAGACCACCCGGGAAGGTTTGGGGCAGAGTACCTGTATCGGCATCGGTGGGGATCCCATCCATGGAATGAATTTCATCGATGCCCTGGCGCTGTTCGAAGCTGACCCAGAGACCCGGGGCATTATTCTGGTGGGAGAGATTGGTGGCGAGGAAGAGGAAGAGGCGGCCGAATACATTCGCCATCATGTCAGCAAACCCGTCGTTGCTTATATCGCCGGGAGAACCGCTCCTCCGGGGCGGCGCATGGGCCACGCTGGTGCGATTGTCAGCGGCGGCAGGGGGACGGCAGAAGCCAAGGTGGCTGCCCTGCGTCGTGCCGGCGTGGAAGTGGTGGATCTTCCTACGGACATGGGATGCAGGATGAGGGACTGTCTGGCATGACCCGACTGCGTTTCGCCCTGGCCCAGCTCAATTACATGGTGGGGGATATCGATGGCAATGTCGACAAAATCATTGCAGCGGCTCTGAGAGCACGCGATGAACTGCGTTCCGATGCCGTCGTTTTCAGCGAACTCGCTGTCTCCGGTTACCCACCCGATGACCTGTTGTTGCGGGATGATTTTGTCCTGGCGTGCCGGCAGGGACTGGAGAGAATCCGGAAGGCTGTCTGTGGAATCGAGGTGATCATCGGTTTTCCCGAGCGCTATGAAGGCAGGATATATAACAGTGCGGCCGTGCTGTCCGATGGTCAGATCAAGCTGATCTATCGCAAGCATCATCTGCCGAATTACGGGGTGTTCGACGAGAAGCGCTACTTTCATCCAGGGGATGCGCCGGGTTTGTTTGTAATCAAAGGCGTTCCGGTAGGACTGTCGGTGTGCGAAGACATCTGGCATCCGGGGCCGGTTGAGCATGGGGTCAGGGCCGGGGCGCGCCTGATGTTGAATATCAATGCCTCTCCATTTCACATCGGCAAGATTGCCGAACGCGAGGCGGCGGTCCACGCCCGCATCGCCAAAACCGAAGTGCCGGTGTTGTATGCCAACCAGGTTTGTGGACACGATGAACTGGTGTTCGATGGTGCTTCGTTCGTCATGAATCATCATGGCGAAGTGGTGCGCCGCCTGCCGGAATTCGAGGAAGCCCTGGAAATGGCTGAGTTTGAATGGAACGGGGACCGGGTGACCCCTCTTGAGGGATCAGTCGCTCCAGTGGACACGGAATCTGCGAGCATTGCCAAGGCAGTGGCGCTGGCGATTCGTGACTATACCCATAAGAACCGCTTCGACGGAGTGGTATTGGGTTTGTCCGGTGGAATCGATTCCTCGGTGGTGCTGACGTTGGCAGCCGAGGCACTGGGTGATGACAAAGTGGAAGCGGTGATGATGCCATCGCGCTTCACCGCACAGATCAGTCTCGAAGATGCCAAGACCCTGGCAGACAACCTTGGAGTGAGCTATCGGGTCATTCCCATTGAACCTGCCTTTCAGTCCTTTTTGCAGCTACTTGAGCAGGAGTTTTCGGGCCGCCCCTGGGATGTAACCGAAGAAAACATTCAGGCACGATGCCGCGGCATCATCCTGATGGCAATCTCCAACAAATTTGGTCGTCTGGTGCTTTCGACCGGGAACAAAAGTGAGATGAGCGTGGGCTACGCTACCCTTTATGGCGACATGGCGGGAGGCTTTGCACCCATCAAGGACGTATTGAAGGGCAAGGTCTATGCGTTGGCAGAGTATCTCAATCGCGATCGGGAGAGGATACCAAGGCGGATTCTTACCCGTCCCCCCTCGGCAGAATTGGCTCCGGATCAGAAGGATGAGGACAGTTTGCCACCCTATTCGGTCCTGGATGCGATCCTGGAGATGTATGTCGAGCAGGACTTGTCCATCGACCAGATCATCAAGGCTGGATACGACGAGGCCACCGTGATCCGGGTGGTCGCTATGGTGGATATGAACGAATACAAGCGTCGTCAGGCCCCCCCCGGCGTCAGGATTACCGCACGTGCCTTCGGACGGGACCGGAGATACCCCATCACCAATGGTTTCCGGCCTGGGAGATCCCTGAAATAGACCAGGCCGCTCCTTTGACCTGTCCTCGTGGCTTTCAGGACCCCATGCCTCAACAAGAGATGACAGGAATCCAGGACCACGTCATCTAAATACGTAAACGATTGATTGAAGGGGCAGGTGGTCTGATTCGAAAGCCTCGCCGGCAGGGAGGCCGGCGTGGAGCCTACAGGGAAGTATTCACGGCGTTTTTCGAAGCAGACCACCTGCCCCGGCTTGAATAGATGACGGAGCCCTGGACAGGAATCCTGCTGTGGTTTATTGCCAGGCGCATTCCAGTGTGCTTCCAGAAATTTGACGCTGCCTTGAGCTATCTGTCGATCTTTGCATAATTTCCTGGTTTTGTAACTTGGGGAATTCTATTTTGTGTCGTTGCGACGATGTAAAGAGCACCGGAAACAAAAATTCAATAGAAATAAGGAGTGGATGCATGCAAACGCTATCTATTTTCACTTCGTGCAGTGCCGAAGAAAGAGCGAGTAATTTTGTGTCTTATTGGTCCTTTTCCCAGCGGCATGCTGGTGAGTTGTTCGAAGAGGAGAGGGATCTCGGAAACAAAAGAGCCAAACTGACAACGTTTCAGGCCCATCCTGTTCGATCCAGCAGGCCACTGGCAGACCCTGAGCTTTTCTATCGCAACTGCATCAAGTGGCAGGATAGAATTGAAGAGACTGATGACCTGACCTTGATGTTGACCTGTATCTATAAATTTGCCCGTCATGAATGGGTGGGCATCGTCGGGGCCTGGGATGCCACATCTCCGATGGAAAAGTGCCATAGTGTGGAGGATAAGATCAGCCGGGTTCACTTGGCTGAGGAGTTCAGCCACATTCGCCTTTTTCATGAAATGTTGCGTGTCTTTCACCTTGACAAGGTGGAATGGGTAGCGCCAGGACCGGCCATGCGGGCGGTCTATCGTACTTTTCCGAGATTGCCCGGATTTCTGATGGATGCTCCGGCATTTGTGACCGAGCTGATGGGCATGGTGTTCTATCTCCACCTGGATCGTCTGTTCGACCAACTGCTGGCCGAATCCGAACCGGAGGCGTGCGCCAGACTGCATGAGCTTCTGCATGAAATCATGGTCGACGAGCTGGCGCATGTCGGCCAAAGACGGAATTTCATTGGGCCTGTGGGCATTCGTGTCGCGCGCGCAATGATTGCGCCCTTGTTCAAGGCCTTTTTCGCCGATCTCCCGGAATCCAGGCGTTTGTTCGATATCGATCAAATGATCGAAGAGGCAAGAAACTTCGATTACTCACAGGTCCCTGAAGACAAGCTCAGGCAGAGTTGGGTTCCAAGTTATTGCATTGCCGAATCCGGCTGAAGAAGAACCACCAGAAGCTGGCGATGCCAGCGAGTACTCCCAGGTGCATGATTTCGTGGGGGCCGATCACGCCAGGGGACAGAGTTGGCCAGCGGGCGTAATCGGCCATCGCCCCTATGGTGTAGGCAATTCCTCCCAACAGGAGCGGCTGGATGTACTTCAGCCCATGGCGACGCGCAAGTGCGATACCAGACCCCAGTCCCAGCCATCCCAATCCAAGGTAAAAGGCGAGACCCAAAAATTCTGGAATCGAATCAAAGAAAATAACCTTGATCACGATCCCGGTAATGGCCAGGATCCAGACCAGTGCCAGCATCCCCCAGCGCCCCCAGACACTTCTGAAAAAGAGCGGTTGTAAAGGGGTAAAGCTGCCCGCGATCAGGGCGAAAATGGCTGCATGATCGAGGCGGGCCAGGACCTCGTGGGCGATGCCTTTGGTCGAGAGCAGGTGATAGACGCCGCTCATCGAAAGCAGCAACACCACGGTGAATGAAAATATTGCAGTGGTCGTCTGACACAGCGGGAAGCCACCGCAACGGCGCCACAAGGGAATGGCCAACAGGGCAAAGACCCCGGCACCGATGAGATGAGTCAGGGAACTGAATGGGTGGGTGAACCCAGGGATTGATTGGATTTCCACGGTCTGATGATCAGAACGGGATATCGTCGTCGAAGTCGTCCAGGGTTTCCGGGGTCTGCTTGGAGGGAGCCGGTTTTGCCGGTTCAGTGTGCGCTGTCGGGGCAGATTCCGGATAAGTGGATGCTCCTTGCTCGAAAGCGGCGCTACTGTCGCTGCTGCGTCCGCCGAGCATCCGCATTTCGCGACCGACGATTTCCGTGGTATAGCGGTCCTGACCATCCTGACCCTGCCATTTTCGGGTTCTCAGCGATCCTTCGATATAGACCTGGCTGCCTTTGCGCAGGTATTCCCCGGCGATTTCCGCCAGCCGTCCGAACAGGGCGACGCGGTGCCATTCGGTGCGTTCCTGCATTTGACCGCTTTGCTGATCCTTCCAGCTTTCGGTGGTGGCAATACGCAGATTGGCCACCGCACTCCCGCTGGGCATGTAACGGACTTCCGGATCGGCGCCCAGGTGGCCGATAAGAATCACTTTGTTGACGCCTCTTGATGCCATGATTTCAACTCTCCACAGGTTGGGGTTCGGTTTGGGTGAATCTGGATAACAGATGTTGTAAATGGTCGATATCCAGCTGCTGTTTGTCAATCTTTAGATAGGCTACACCTTCGTCAGGCACCACCAAAGCTTCCTGCACACCTGGCAATTTTCTCAGTTTACGGGCCAGTTGATCGGCCTGGCGGCGGTTGCGGATTTCGACATGAAGCAATAGACTGGAAACGGGTCTGGGAGGTTTCATCCCGGAAGCAAACAGGAACCACAGCAAGGTGAGTCCACTACAGAACCAGAACACAGCCTCCAGACCATAATTGCCGATCAGCCACCCTCCGGAGGTTCCGCCAAGGAAGGCACCGATGAACTGGCTGCTCGAATAGACCCCCATGGCGGTGCCTTTAAGATCCACCGGGGCGGTCTTGGAGATCAGTGAAGGCAGTAACGCCTCCAGCAGATTGAAGCCGGTAAAGAAGATCAGCAACGCTATGGCGATTCCGTACAAATGGGTATGGAATTGCGCCAGTCCGGTCTGGGCCACGGCGATCAAGGCAATGGCAAGGAGAAACACGGCTTTCAGCTTACGTTTCTTTTCCGCCACGATCACCAGCGGCACCATGAAAGCCAGGGACAGTGCCATCACCGGGAGATAGACATAGCTGTGCTTGAAGGTGGCGATTTCGGCATATTCACTCAATGCCAGGGGCAGGGCCAGGAAAGTGGCGGTAAGGATCAGGTGCAGGCAGAGAATGCCGAAATCGAGCCGCAACAGATCGGGGTGGGTGAGTACGCTGGTGACACGGGCGGGTTGAACCTCGGCATCGCGGTGGAATCGGATTGTCACCGGGTTGGGAACGACAGTGAGCAGGACCAGGAGGCCAAGTCCTGCCAAGCCTGCAGTGGTCCAGAAAAGCCCGGACAACCCCAGCCAGTGCCCTAGGATGGGGCCTGCAACCATCGAGATGGCAAACGCCATCCCGATGCTCATGCCGATCATCGCCATGGCCTTGGTACGATGGTCCTCACGGGTGAGATCAGCGGCCAAAGCCATGATGGCTGCGGCGACGGCGCCGCTACCCTGTAGAGCCCTTCCGGCGATGATGGTCCAGATGTCCTGGGCTTCGGCTGCAACCACGCTACCGGCGGCGAAAAGGATCAACCCAAAGGAGATAACGGTCTTGCGGCCAATTTTGTCGGAAAGCAGTCCGAACGGAATCTGTAGCAGGGCCTGGGTGAAACCGTAGGCGCCAATGGCAAGTCCCACCAACTGTGGAGTGGCGCCTTTCATATCGCCGGCGAGCAGGGAAAAAACCGGCAATATCATGAACAGCCCAAGCATCCTGAAGGCATAGATCAGGGACAGCCCCACGGCGGCTCGTTTTTCCGTGGCGGTCATAGGGCCCGACTCCGTAATCGGTCGCAACGTATTCTCCTTTGCTTTGTCCATTAAAAACGTTCTATATTATCAAGTTCCCTGTTTGCCCGGTAAACTTATGGACACCATCCAGATTCGCGGAGCCCGCACCCACAATCTGCAGAACATCGATCTCGATCTCCCCCGTGACAAGCTGATAGTCATCACTGGTCTGTCAGGATCAGGCAAGTCTTCCCTGGCTTTTGACACCCTCTATGCCGAGGGCCAGAGACGTTATGTGGAATCTTTGTCAGCGTATGCACGGCAGTTTTTGTCGATGATGGAAAAACCCGATGTGGATCACATCGAAGGACTGTCACCGGCGATTTCCATCGAGCAGAAATCCACGTCTCACAACCCCCGTTCCACTGTCGGTACGATTACCGAGATCTACGATTACCTGCGGCTCCTGTTCGCCCGCGCTGGGATTCCCCGATGCCCCGAACACCAGATCCGCCTGGAGGCTCAGACCATCAGCCAGATGGTGGATGCGATTCTGGCTCAACCCATGGGGAGCCGCTGGATGCTGCTGGCACCCGTGGTTCGGGAGCGCAAGGGGGAATACGTGCAGTTGCTCAACGAGCTGCGCAGCCAGGGATTCATCCGGGCCCGGATCGATGGAGAGGTCTATGATCTGGACGATCCACCGGAGCTGGATCTGCGCCGCAAGCATACCATCGAAGTGGTGGTGGATCGTTTCAAGATCCGCGAAGATCTGTCGGTGCGTCTGGCCGAATCCCTGGAAACCGCGCTCAAGCTCACAGACGGGCTGGTGTTGGCGGCCAATATGGACGATCCTCGGGAAGTGTTGGCTTTCTCCGATCAGTTTGCCTGCCCCCAGTGTGGATATGCGCTGGAGGAGCTGGAACCACGGATCTTCTCCTTCAACAACCCCA
>JALVSV010000042.1 GCA_027024125.1 Methylothermaceae bacterium
CAAACTTTCCAATCCCAAGGTCTGGATCGATGCCTACAGTCAGATCTTCTTCACCCTGAGCCTTGCCTTCGGCATCATGATTGCCTATGCCAGCTATCTGCCGGACCGTACCAACCTCACCCGAAATGCCCTCCTGACCGCTTTCATCAATTGTGGGTATTCCTTGTTTGCAGGGGTTGGCGTGTTCGCAGTCCTGGGTTTTATGGCCACTGCCGAAGGCAGGCCTTTGGCCGATGTGGTCAGCAAGAGTATTGGACTGGCCTTCGTGGCCTACCCCAAGGCATTGTCTCTCATGCCCGGTGGTAATCTGTTCGGCGCGGTTTTCTTTCTTTGCCTGGTAGTGGCCGGCCTGTCTTCGGCCGTATCGATCATCGAGGCCTTCATATCCGCCGTGGTGGACAAATTCGGCATCTCAAGAAAACCCCTGGTATCTCTGGTCAGCGTGTTGGGATTCCTGGGATCGATTATCTTCGCCTCCCGGGCAGGATTGCTATGGCTGGACATCGTCGACCACTTCCTTACCCATTACGGCCTGGTGATCGTCGGTATCATCGAATGCGTGGTGATCGGCTGGCTCTTCGACCTGCCGATGCTGAGGCGACACATCAACCGTATCTCATCGGTTCGTCTCGGCAAGTACTGGGAATACCTGATCAAAGGCTTCGTTCCCCTGGCCCTGATGATCATCATTCTGGGTGACCTGTACCAGGACATCACCCATCCTTACGGTGGATATTCCTGGACCGCGCTGATTCTGATCGGCCGCGACTGGCTGCTGTTCAATCTGGCGCTGGCCGTCTTTCTGGCGAGCCGTCCCTGGAAGACGGAAAATCATCGCCAGCCAGGCAGGGGATTCACACCATGAGTCACCCCGAGTTCGAACTGGAATCAGGCCTTATCTACCTCAACCATGCTGGCGTTGCTCCCTGGCCCCGGCGCACCAGGGAAGCCGTCATCCATTTTGCCACCGAAAACAGCCGCCGGGGCGCTACCGATTACCCGACATGGCTTAGGATCGAACAACGGTTACGCAGCAATCTTCAGCGAATTCTGAATGCCCCCTCCTGTGACGATATCGCCTTGGTCAAGAACACCTCCGAGGCAATATCGATGGTGGCCTACGGCCTCGACTGGCAGGAATGCGACAACATCGTCACCAGCAACGAGGAATTCCCTTCCAACCGGATTCCCTGGGAGTCCCTGCGAGATAGAGGGGTGGAACTGCGCCAGGCGGATCTGACCAGTGCTGGCACGCCCGAAGAGGCCCTGTTCGCGCTAGTGGACCGACATACCCGCTTGATCACCATCAGCTCGGTACAATATGCCAGTGGCAGGCGCATGGATCTGGAGCGGATCGGCGAATTCTGCCACAATCGTGACATTCTTCTGTGCGTCGATGCGATCCAGAGTGTGGGTGCCCTGCAAGCCAATGTCCAGGCATGGCAAGCCGATTTTGTCATGGCTGACGGTCATAAATGGCTGCTAGGGCCGGAAGGACTGGGTTTTTTCTACACAACACCCCGGTCACGGGACCTGCTGCGCCTGACCCAGTATGGTTGGCACATGGTGGAACACGCCGGGGACTATGACCGCCTTGAGTGGCAGATCGCCAGAAGCTCCCGGCGCTTCGAATGTGGCAGTCCCAATATGCTGGGAATCTACGGTCTGGAAGCCAGCACGTCCCTATTGCTCGAAATCGGCATGGCCAAAGTGGAAAGGCAGGTTCTGGCCAATGCCGGATGGTTTATCGAAAAGATCGCAAAAGACCCTCGCCTGCAGTTGCTTACTCCTTCCAAACGACATGCCGGCATCGTAACCTTCCGCCCGTTAAAAGGCGATCCTACGCAGCTTTTCGCCGCTCTTCGCGACCATGACATTATCTGTGCTCAAAGGGGGGGCGGTATCCGTTTGTCACCCCACCTCCACAATGATGAAGATGAGCTGGAAACCTGTCTTGATATAATTGGCCTATGGCTAAACAAAGCAAATTAGCCGAGAGTGTCTTCTCGTTTATTTCAAAGTGAACCCAACAGCTCAACAGAATGACGCCGCTGAGCAGCGATCCCGCCACTATCCTGGACCAGATATTGAGACAACGAATATCTTTCCAAAAGGCTTGCCTCAACAATACAAACACCCTATTGTGCAATCTTGTGGAAACATCGGACATAGCTTTGGAGGGTTGAAGCTGTTATGAAGACTGATTCAGCTTGCATGAACATATGCTTATCTGATGCTATATTTCATGATATGAATGGGATCCCTGGGATTTTACTTAAGAAATTTCCGTTTACAGAACCCAGGAACTGAGGTAGAAGGGACATACGCGCCAACTTAAGCCATAACTAGTTGATTGTTCATACATTGCTCAATCCCAGCTCTCTGCAACGCTCCACCAAATCGATCGCTGGCTTTGGAAGAGTATGCAAGG
>JALVSV010000043.1 GCA_027024125.1 Methylothermaceae bacterium
CGGATGCCGGTCACCGCGGTGCTGTTTCTGATCGGCTGTATCAGCATCTCGGCCCTGCCACCCTTCAACGGCTTCATCTCCGAATGGCTCACCTACCAGGCAGCATTGCAGGTATCTGCCCTCGACAGCGGAGTGCTGCGCAGTTTCGTCCCGGTCACCGCCGCCTTGCTGGCCTTGACCGGTGGACTGGCGGCAGCCTGTTTCGTCAAGGTCTTCGGGGTGGTGTTTCTCGGCAAGCCCCGCAGCCACCATGCCCAACGGGCCAGGAGGCTCGAATCATCCAGTGCGATTGCCGGGATGGGCTGGCTGGCGGGATTGTGCCTGCTGCTGGGCATACTCCCCACCCCCCTGGTCCGGCTGCTGGAAGGACTGACCCTGCAACTGACCGGCAGCGGACTTCCGGAAACGGCCAGCCGCGGTTGGATGTGGCTGGCACCCGTCTCGGCGGATACCGCCTCCTATGCCGCCCTGGGGGTGATGCTGGCGATGGGGCTGGCGTGGATGCTGAGTTACGAATGGCTGCATCCCGGCCATGAACATCCCGAACGTGAAGCCTATCCGTGGGATTGTGGCTTCGGCGCCCTCACGCCAAGGATGGAATATACCGCCAGCGCCTTTGCCATGCCCTTCCGGCGCATCTTCGCCGACAGCTTCGTGGTCCACGAGGAGGTCGAAAAGCACAGTGCCGACGCCCAAGGGCTCAAAGTCACGGGGATCCGCTATCACCTTCTGGTCAGCGATCTCCTGTGGCGTTGGTTCTATGAACCCGTGGACCGCTGGCTGCGCTGGACCGTTCGGCACATTGGGCGTATCCAGACCGGCAATATCCGGGTCTATCTGAGTTATTCCTTCTTCACATTGATTTTTCTACTGTGGGTGATCAGCTGATGGCTTGGTTATTGAATCTGTTACAGGTGATCCTGTTTGTGGCCACGGCGCCCCTGCTGGCCGGCTGGATCAAAAAGCTCAAGTGCTGGAGCCAGAACCGGATGGCGCCATCGGTCCTCCAGCCCTATCGGGATCTGTTCAAACTGGTACGCAAAGAGACGGTGGTGGCCGAAGGGGCCTCGTGGATCTTCCACATGGCACCTTACATCATTTTCTCGGTGGCGGTACTGGCGGCGGCCATCGTGCCGCTGGTGGCGGTCGAGCTGCCGACCGCCCGGATGGCGGATGTGATCGTGCTGGTAGGTTTCTTCGGCCTGGCCCGCTTCTTCCAGGCCCTGGCAGGGCTGGATATCGGTACCGCCTTCGGCGGGATGGGATCATCGCGGGAGATGACCGTGGCCTCACTGGCGGAACCGGCAATGCTGATGGCCGTGTTCACCCTGGCGGTGTCCATGTCCACCACCAACCTGTCGACAGCGATCGCCACGCTGCTCCATGAACCCCTGACCATCCGGCCATCGTTCGTGTTCGCGGGTCTGGGACTGGCCCTGGTGGCGGTAGCGGAAACCGGCCGCATACCGGTGGACAACCCTGCCACCCACCTGGAACTGACCATGATCCACGAGGCCATGATCCTGGAATACAGTGGCCACCACCTGGCTCTGATCGAATGGGCGGCCCAGATCCGGATGATGATCTACGCGGTCCTGCTGGCCAACATCTTCATGCCGTGGGGCCTGGCGGACAACTTCGGCCTGGCCGCCCTGGGCTGGGGTGCCGTGGCCATCGTCGTCAAACTGGTGGGACTCACCGTCGTATTGGTCCTAGCCGAAGCCGTACTGGCCAAGATGCGGCTGTTCCGGGCCCAACATTTCTTAGGGTTTGCCTATCTGCTCGCACTGCTTGGGATGCTCACTCACGTCATTCTGGAGGCCGGCTGATGGATACCCTGAACTCGCTCTATGGACAGGCGGTCTTCCTGCTGGCCGCCCTGGTCCTGTTCACCTCGTTCGTGATGCTGGCCCAGAGCCGGGTAACCGCCCTGGTCAATCTGTTCGCCCTCCAGGGTATCCTGTTGGCAGCCACCACGGCTCTGGTGGCCATCGTACAAAACTCCCCCCATCTGATCATCTCGGCTACTCTCACCCTGGGATTGAAGGGCATTCTGATTCCATTGCTGCTGCACTGGCTGATCCTGCGGATGGGGCTTCACCGTACCATCGACGAGGTCAAACGGCCGTTGCAATTGCTCCTGGGCGCGGCCTCCCTGGTGGTGTTCAGCTACTATGTCACCCTGCCGGTAGTGGAGTTGTCGGAACTGGAAACCCGTAACATCATTGCCGCCAGTGCCGCTTCCCTGCTCCTTGGCATGCTGCTGATGATCTCCCACCGTCAGGCCATCAGTCACGTGGTGGGATTCATGGCAATGGAAAACGCCCTGTTCTTCTCTGCCGTGGTCTCAACCTACGGGATGCCGTTGGTGGTGGAACTGGGGGTTGCTTTCGACGTGATGGTCGCCGCGGTAATCTTCGGGGTGTTCTTCTTCCAGATCCGCGAGAGCATCGACTCGCTGGACGTGGACCGTCTCAGTCGCCTGACCGAAACCGAGGAAAACGAATGATCGCACTCTATCTGTTATTGCTGATCCCGCTCCTGGCCATGCCGGTCCTGGCCCTGGTGGGACACAAACCGTGGGCCGGACGCTTCAACAACTGGATGAACGCCACCACTTTTTCCATTGCCGTGATTCTGGCGCTGATCGTACTCAGAGCCGGGACCCTGATTTCGGACGACCATTGGTGGCTGGTGGACTCCTTCAATGTCTATCTGATCGCCCTGACCGCCCTGGTAGGCCTGACCACCGGGATTTTCTCAGGACCCTACATGGAGCACGAACGGGAAATCGGCCGTCTCACTCACCGGCGGCTGCGCCTCTATTACGCCATGTACCAGGGTTTCATGCTGGCCATGTACCTGATACTGGTAACCAACAACATGGGCATCCTGTGGGTGGCAATGGAAGGCGCGACCCTGGCGACGGTACTCCTGGTCAGCCTCTATCGGACCCCGGAATCGGTGGAAGCGGCGTGGAAATACTTCATCCTGTGTGGCGTGGGCATCGCCCAGGCCCTGTTCGGCACCATCCTGCTCTATTTTGCCGCCTCCCAGGTTCTGGGCGCCGGCGACGAGGCCCTGGAATGGACCACCCTGTATGTCCATGCGTCCGAGTTCGATCCCACAGTGATGAAACTTGCTTTCGTATTCCTGCTGGTCGGGTATGGCACCAAGGTGGGCCTGGTGCCGTTGCACAGTTGGCTTCCCGACGCCCATTCCGAGGGCCCCACCCCAATGTCAGCCATCCTCTCCGGCCTGCTACTCAACGATGCCCTCTATGCCATCGTGCGCAGCAAGATGATCGTCGACCAGGCGGTACCGGACCATCTACCGGGCCTTCTGATGATGGGCTTCGGGCTGTTGTCGTTTCTGGTGGCGGTGCTGTTTCTGCACCGTCAACGGGATATCAAACGCCTGTTCAGCTACTCCTCCATCGAACACATGGGAACCATGACTTTCGCCTTTGGTATCGGAACCCCCCTTGCGACTTTCGCTGCCTTGATGCATATGACCGTCCATTCCCTAACCAAATCGGCCATCTTCGTCACCATCGGCCACGCTTCCCAGATCGCCGGCACCCAGCGGATGGACAAGATCCGGGGCCTGATCGCCACCCAGCCACAGGTGGGATGGGGTCTACTGGTCGGGACCCTGGCAATCGCCGGTTTTCCCCCCTTCGGGGTTTTCGTAAGCGAGTTTCTGGTCCTGGTGGCCACCATGGAGAGTTATCCCTGGCTGGCCTTGCCATTGCTACTGGGTCTGGCCATTGCCTTCGGTGGGTTGTTCCGGCACCTGCATCCCATGGTTTTCGGCAGAAAACCTGAGGGGCAGGAGCCTGTACAGGCCAACATGATGCCGGTGTTCACCCACCTGGCCCTGGTGCTGCTCCTTGGCCTGGCAATCCCCGGAATCCTGGCCGACTGGTTTGATCACGCCGCCCAACTGATCAGTGGAGGAATGCCGCAATGACAGCGTTCAGCAATTTTATCTCCACCCTGGAACAACAAGGGATAATCAGACGTTCCGAAATCACTCTCACACCTGCGAAGGTCTGGCAGATAGAACCGAAGGAATGGGGAAATTGTGCCCGACTGGCCAGAGATGCCGGATGGCGCTGGAGCGCCGGCTGGGGCGAAGACTTGGGAGATACCTTGAGGATCAACAGTTTGATTGAAATGTCTGGCGACTATCTTCTACTGCGTGCAGAGGTTCCATCGCAGGCACCCGAACTACCCTCGCAGACGCCTTATTTCCTGGCCGCCGACCGTAGCGAGCGTCATACCCGTGACATGTTGGGGATCTGTTTCCTGGAGCACCCCGACGAGAGACGTTGGACCCGCCACCAAGGCTGGGGGGAGGACGAACATCCATTACGCAAGGTCTTTCCGCTCCCCGGCAATCCACCTGAGCAGACACCACCGGACAAGGATTATCCCTTCGTCAAGGCCCAGGGTGCCAGCGTGTATGAAATCCCGGTGGGTCCGGTCCATGCCGGTATCATCGAACCGGGACATTTTCGCTTCCAGGCCGTTGGAGAGACCGTTCTCAACCTTGAGGAACGCCTGGGCTATGTCCACAAGGGGATCGAGAAGCTGGCGGAAGGTCGTGATCCCGAAGGGCTCGCCAGGCTTGCCGCCAGAATCTCCGGAGACACGACGGTGGGGCATGCCTGGGCCGCCTGTCTGGCCATGGAACGGGCCACAGGCATCGAAATTCCAGAGCGCGGCGCCTATCTTCGCGCCATCATGGCCGAGCGGGAAAGGATCGTCAATCACCTTGGGGACATGGGCGCTATCTGCAACGATGTCGGATTTGCCTTCGCCCATTATCAGTTTGGTCGCCTGAGGGAAGAATGGTTGCGTGACAACCGAAACCTGTTCGGCCACCGCCTGCTCATGGACCTGCTCGTCCCGGGAGGAGTCGCCATGGACCTTGACCCAAAGGCAATCGATACACTGGATACAGCTCTCAATCGCCTGGGGCGCGAACTCGATGAATTACTGGCTATCCTTGACCGCAACACCACCCTGGGAGACAGGCTGTATACCACCGGAATCCTGACATCTAAGACAGCCACGACTTTGGGGTGTCTGGGCTACGTCGGCCGTTCAAGCGGTCAAAGTTTCGACGTTCGCCGCGAGGCTCCCTACCCCCCCTATGATCAGCTCAAGGTCAAAGTACCAAGTGAGGACCTTGGGGATGTGGGTTCGCGCTTCTGGATCCGTTACAAGGAGATCAGAGTGGCGATGCGGCTGTTGAGGGTACTTCTGGGCAGATTGCCCGCTGGAGCCACCCGGGCTGATTTTCCTGTCCCTGCCGAAGGGGCCGAAGGACTTGGCATCGTCGAAGGATGGCGCGGCGAGATCGTCACCTATGTTCGTTTCGGGGAAGACGGCCACATCGACCGCTTCTTCCCCCGTGATCCCAGCTGGCTCAATTGGTCGGCGCTGGAGCGAATCGTGCTGGAGAACATCGTGCCTGATTTTCCGGTCTGCAACAAATCGGTCAACGGTTCCTATTCCGGAGTCGATCTTTGAAATGTTCACCGCAGAGACGCAGAAATCGCAGAGAAAAGAAAAAACCCTGCGCCCTCTGCGGTGAGAAAACCAGATTTTAATTTTACTCTGACCCCAATTTTTATACTTAAGGGACACCATCATGTGGCGGCAATATGTCAAGATGCTCAAAACCGGTCTGAAGACTGAATCACTGCGCAAGATAGAACGAGACCTGGATATCGAGACATTGGGTGTGGAAGTCAGACGGCTGGTAGACAAGAACTTCGCCAGCAGCCTGGCAATACGCCAGGTGGATGCAGGTTCGTGCAATGGCTGCGAACTGGAGATACACGCCCTGAACAATGTCTATTACGATGTCGAACGCTTCGGGGTTCATTTCGTCGCCTCCCCCCGTCATGCCGATGTACTGCTGGTGACAGGGCCTGTTTCCCGCAATATGGAAGCTGCGCTTAGGCGTACCTATGAGGCCACACCGGACCCCAAATGGGTGATCGCCTGTGGGGACTGCGCCATGTGTGGGGGTGAATTCGGCGTTTCCTATGCCAGCTGTGGGGCAGTCGAAAACGTGATTCCAGTGGATGTAAAGATTAGCGGTTGCCCTCCGTCACCGGCGGTACTGCTCAGAGGGATTTTAGAAGCGCTCGGAAAGAGGAGAAAGAAAAAATGAGGTTCCGCTGGTTCATTTTGATTTGTGGATTCGTGCTTGGCCATGGTGTACAAGCGGCTCAAAACGCCTTCTTTGGATGGTATGGCATTTCCGCGACAGGCCGCATGGGGGTCATTTCCCCCGCATTGAAAAATTTCAGCTGGAGCTTTCTCAACCAGGCACGCCTGAGCCACGTTCCCCAGAAGCAGTTCGGCAATACCGCCAACAAGCTCACGGAAAACCTGTTGTTTGTCCAGTTCAACTATCACTTCTCCGACCAACTCCATATCGGACTGGGTTATACCCGCAATTGGCTCGATCACTTCAACGAGAATCGTGCCTACGAAGAAATTGGCTGGCACAGTCTGGCTCACGAATGGGGAACATTCACTGTCCGTACGCGACTGGAACAAAGAGTGAATGACAATCTGGACGCAAACAACACGGGAGTCCGTCTACGCCAGCTGGTCCAGTGGAGTCACCCCTTGCCAGTATTTCCAGAAGTAAATTTAATTCTCAACGACGAAGTGATGTGGTATCTCAATTCCAGCAGTTTCCGCAATGACGGTTTCTCCGAAAACCGTGTCTTCGCTGGAGTGGATCTACCTGTGATTGACAAAATCCGCTTCACGGTTGGATACATGAATCAGTTCGTCCGCAAGGGAACTTCAAGAGACAACCTGGTCAATCACATTCTATTCACCAATATCGGTTTCCATTTCTGACCCTTCAAGACTAAAGGTACTCGATTTTGACTAAGCTTCCACCCTGCCCAAAATGCAATTCCAAATATACCTATGAGGACAATCCTCTCTATATCTGTCCCGAATGCGGCCATGAATGGAGTCATGACGCCCCCGATAACTCAGCGGAAGAAACATCTCGGTCGGTATTTGATGCCCATGGCAATGTCCTGCAGGATGGGGACAGCATCACCGTCATCAAAGACCTGAAAGTCAAAGGGACTTCTTCGGTTGTCAAGGTTGGAACCAAGATCAAAAACATTCGGCTGGTGGAAGGCGATCACAACATCGACTGCAGGATCCCGGGCATCGGCGCCATGAAACTGAAATCGGCATTCGTCAAGAAGGCTTAGCAAGCCGGCAGGACCGCGTCATTTAAACACGTAAAGGGTTGATTGAAGAGGTAGGTGGTGTGGTTCCAAAGCCTCGCCGGCAGGGAGGCCGGCGCGGAGCCTACAGGGGCGAGCCGGACCGA
>JALVSV010000044.1 GCA_027024125.1 Methylothermaceae bacterium
GCCAGATTTCGAGTGTTTCAATACGATCACCTGTGGCTCCCAACATGGTTGATTTCAAACTGTCACCGCACAGCCGCACTTCAGGGTGATGTCCACCGGCGAAACCATCCGCCGGGTATGCTCACGACGGACGTGGAGCACCAGCAGGGTGGTGGGGTCGAAAACCACCACGTCCCTGACTCCCTGGGACAGATAGAACGGCGGGCCGATCTCCAGGTCCTTGGCCTCGAAGCCACGGCTGACCACCTCTATGACTGCCTCAGGAATCATCGTCAGCGCACGGTCCTGCTCTTCTTCCGGCGGTTCACGGCAGAAGATGGCGATGTCGGGCCGCTTGAGTCCGTTGGGAAACTGGATGTAGATGTCAAGGGCGTGGATGCAGCCGCAGTCTCCCTGGTCCTTGCGAATACTTTGGGCGATCCGCTCCACCTGTTTCTGATGGCGGTAGACCGGCTGGGCCTCCCAGATGGGCAGATCGCCGACAATCTCCAACCGGATACCCAGTTCATCGGCCCGCAGCATCTGGGCCAGCAGTTCCTCACGGGTCATGTTTCGATCCGGGTGCCCAGAAGCTCAAGGAATTTCCCCATCCACCCGGGATGGGCAGGCCAGGCGGGGGCGGTGACGAAATTCCGGTCCACGTGGACGTTGGAATAGGTTTCGTTGGGAGCAATATAGCTGGCACCTGCCAGTTCCACTTCCGGGGCCACGGCAGGATAACAGCTGATCTGGTAACCTTCGATCACCCGCGCAGCCGACAGAATCTGGGCACCGTGGCAGATGGCGGCGATCGGCTTCTGGGCTGCAGCGAAGTGGCGGGTGATCTCCAAAACCCGACCGTCCAATCTGAGATATTCCGGCGCCCGGCCACCTGGAATCACCAGGCCGTCATAGGACGAAGGATCGACCGCCTCAAAATCGGTGGTGATGGCAAAATTGTGTCCCGGTTTCTCGGTGTAGGTCTGGTCCCCTTCAAAATCGTGCACCGCCGTTTTGACCGAATCGCCCGGTTTCTTGCCCGGACACACCGCGTCCACCCGATGGCCGGCTATCAGCAGCATCTGATAAGGCACCATGGCCTCGTAATCTTCGACGAAATCGCCCACTAGCATCAGGATTTTCTTCGACATGAACATACCTCCTCGAATGTCATCTGTCTTCAGGCCGGAAAGCTGATGTCAATTTCACGGCATGTGGGAAGAAAATGCAAACTCTCTCACCGCTGAGGCGCAGAGGTAATGAGTGTGCAGAAACTCTCCACCCTTTGGGGCCCGGCGGTGAGAAATCATCCAAAAATGAATCTTGAGTTACCCTCCAACATTCCTCATTTGTTTTTTCTCGGCGTTCTCTGCGTCTCTTCGGTGAACTTGCCTGATCTTTCACGGCAACTTCCAGAGAACAGTACCAGTTGGTTTGAATCACGACGGATAAATCATTAGAGTGCAAAGACTTGCGATCCATTGGAGAGTCTGAATGAAATCCTGCTGGCTTCTGCTGATCCCTCTGGGACTGGGTGGTTTGATCTATCTGTTGGCCCCGATCCTGACCCCTTTCGTGATCGGGTCCCTGCTGGCCTATCTTGCCGACCCCCTTGCGGACCGACTGGAACGCTGGAAACTGGGCCGTACCCTTGCGGTGTCAATCGTATTCCTGCTCTTCACCCTGGCCCTGGTCGCCGTGCTGTTGATTCTGGTTCCTGCCCTGGAGAGACAACTGACCCGTTTTCTGACCGACCTGCCACACTACCTCAGCTGGGTGAGAGAAAACGCCTTTCCCTGGCTGGAAGGCCGACTCGGAGTGGATCTGGCCGAATATGAATTCTCGGACATCGTTCAGTTGCTGAAACAGCACTGGCAAAGGACCGGAGGCATAGCCGCTGCCATCGCAGGCTCCATCGGCCGTTCCGGCGCCGCCATCCTGAGCTGGCTGATGAACCTGATGTTGATACCGGTGGTGATGTTCTATCTGCTTCGTGACTGGGACCTGATGATGGCACGGATCGCGGATCTGCTGCCGCGCAACAGCCTGCCCACCGCCACCCGGCTGGCCCGGGAATCGGACGAGGTTCTGGGCGCCTTCCTGCGTGGACAGATGTCGGTGATGCTGGCCCTGGGCACCATCTACAGTATCGGTTTGTGGCTGGTGGGCCTGAACACGGCCCTGGTCATAGGCATGATCGCTGGCATCATCAGCTTCATCCCCTATCTCGGCACTTTCGTCGGAGTGGTTTTGGGGGTACTGGCGGCCCTGGTGCAATTTCATGAACTATGGCACGTCGGGCTGGTGCTCGGTGTATTCGGCCTCGGGCAAATACTCGAAGGCATGATTCTTACCCCTTTGCTCGTAGGCGACAGGGTGGGACTTCACCCCGTGATGGTCATCTTCGCCATCATG
>JALVSV010000045.1:0-1848 GCA_027024125.1 Methylothermaceae bacterium
CGGTAACAGTCCCTATGACATGGCTGAAAGCGGCCAGCCCATAAGTTTTAAGGATGTTTCGTGCCTGCTCCTCATCCTCGTTTTTGATTTGGATCACCGCACCCAGTTCCTCACAGAACAAGGCCGATTGCGGGTCGGCTCCCAGTGGCGTCAAGTCGATGGAGATTCCGCAACGACCGGCAAAGGCCATTTCACAAAGGGTGACCAGCAGGCCACCATCCGAACGATCGTGGTAGGCCAATAACAGACCCTGGCGGTTGAGTTTCTGGATGGCGCGGAAAAAGGATTGGAAAAGTTGGGGATCATCCAGATCGGGTACCGAATGATCGTGCTTGGGGACCAGGGCGTTGTGGATCTGGGCCAGCACGGAGCCACCGAGCCGGTTCCGCCCCCGTCCCAGGTCGATGAGAATGAGGCTGCTATCAAGGTCACGCGCACGTTGCGGCGTCAGGGTACGGCGGATTTCGTCCACAGGGGCAAAAGCGGAAATGACCAATGACACAGGTGCGGTCATGAGTTTTTCTGCCTCTTCATCCTGCCAGACGGTTTTCATCGACAAGGAATCTTTTCCCACTGGGATGGCGATTCCCAGAGCTGGGCACAGTTCCATGCCAATGGTTCTGACAGTGTCGAACAACGCGGCATCTTCACCGGGATGGCCGCAGGCGGCCATCCAATTGGCGGACAGTTTGACCTCGCCCAAATCGACAATGGAAGCGGCTGCCAGGTTGGTGAGCGCTTCGCCAACTGCCATGCGGCCGGCAGCCGGTGCATCGATCAACGCCAGGGGCGTGCGTTCGCCCATTGCCATGGCTTCACCATGGAAACTTTGAAATCCTGCAGCGGTGACGGCCACGTCACTGACCGGTACTTGCCAGGGGCCGACCATCTGGTCCCGCGTTACCAGACCGGTGATGGAACGGTCGCCGATGGTGATGAGAAAGTGCTTCGAGGCCACAGCGGGAAAACGCAATATCTGTGAGACGGTTTCCTCCCAATCAATGGTGCTCGGATCAAAGGTTGAAAGCCGGGGGGGGTGATGGGTGACGTTGCGCTGCATTTGTGGCGCTTTTCCAAACAGCAGATCCATGGGGATGTCCACTGGATATCCGAGGCGGGGGTTGTCTGGAGAATCTTTTCCGCTATCGAAGAACTTATCGTGTACCCGCAGGATTTCCCTGCCAGTGGCACACCCTATCACGGCATGGGGGCAACGTTCGCGTTCGCATAGAGTCTCGAACAGCGGCAAGCTCTTAGGGTGAATGGCGACCACATAGCGTTCCTGGGATTCGTTACACCAGATCTGCATGGGTGACATGCCGCTGTCGGCGCAGGGGATCTGACGCAGTTCGAATTTTCCGCCGCGTGACCAGTCGTGGATGATTTCCGGGACTGCATTGGAAAGCCCCCCTGCACCGACGTCGTGAACCGATAGAATCGGGTTCTCCTTTCCCAGGGCACGGCAGTGTTCGATCACTTCCTGGCAGCGTCTTTCCATTTCAGGATTGGCACGTTGTACTGAGGCGAAATCAAGTTCTTCCGCGGATTCGCCGGATGTCTGGGAAGAGGCGGCGCCACCACCGAGGCCGATCAACATCGCCGGGCCTCCAAGAACGATGATCAGGGCGCCGGGAGGGATCTCCTGTTTTTCGATATGTTCACTGCGGATGTTTCCCATGCCGCCGGCCAGCATGATGGGTTTGTGGTATCCGCGCCACTGCCTTTTCCCGCTGCCTGGCACCGCCTGGTCGAAGGTGCGGAAGTAACCGGCCAGATTTGGGCGGCCGAATTCATTGTTGAAAGCGGCAGCCCCAATGGGGCCTTGCAACATGATGTCGAGGCTGGAGA
>JALVSV010000045.1:1858-7383 GCA_027024125.1 Methylothermaceae bacterium
CTTGGGGTAACCGCCGCGCCCTGTTGCACCTTCGTCCCGGATTTCTCCTCCGGCACCTGTGGCGGCGCCCGGATCCGGCGAGATGGCGGTAGGGTGGTTGTGAGTTTCCACTTTCATCAGGATATGGGCGGGTTCTTCCCTGTAACGCCAGAGATGTTCCGGATCACGCAGGAATACCTCTGTCTTTTGGCCCTCCATGACCGCGGCGTTGTCCTTGTAGGCCGAAAGGATGCCTGCCGGGCTCTTTTCAGAGGTGTTGCGGATCATCTGGAACAGGGTTTGCTGTTGGGGCTGTCCGTCGATGATCCAGCGGGCGTTGAAGATTTTGTGGCGACAGTGTTCGGAATTGGCCTGGGCGAACATCATCAGTTCAGCATCGGTGGGGTCCCGGCCCAGCTGACCGAAACGGTTTGCCAGATAGTCGATCTCGTCTTCTGACAAGGCCAGACCCAGTTCGAGATTTGCCTGTTCCAGGGCGGTTTTTCCCTGGGCGAGAAGAGGTACGGTCGACAGCGGAGACGGCGGGCGATGGCGGAAAATCTCGGCTTCCTCGCCTTCAGCCAGCAGCACTTCGGTCATGCGGTCATAGAGGGGTCGTAACAAATCGCGCAGGGATTCGAGCGGCACATCCGAAGTGATGCAATACTCGATTCCACGCTCGATACGTTCCACCACTTCCAGGCCACACGTGTGCAGGATGTCGGTAGCCTTGCTGGACCAGGGTGAGACGGTACCTGGCCGCGGGAGCACCCAATAATGTTCCCCTGTGATTGCCGGTGCTTCAGGGCCGTAGGCCAGGAGTCCTTCCAGGTGACGTCTTTCTTCGTCGGTCAAGGCGCGGGAACATTCCATATAATGCACGTACCGGGCCGACACGGCCGAAATTCCGGAAATATTGTTCTGGAGTTCCTGGAGGAGTTTGGTGCGGCGGAATTGAGGCAGGGCGCATGGGCCCGGGAGTTGCATCAGAATGGTCATGGATGGGTCAAAGTGGCCAGGGTTTGCTTCAAATCTTGCAGTAGCTGCAAAGTCACGGGATCATCGATGGGGTTACCCTCGTCGTCGAGAATGTAGAGCCGGCTGTGATCATCGACCGGCGCTAAAAGGAGCTGATATTCCTGTTCGTGCAGTTTGCCTTCGCCGGTAAAGAAATAGAGCAGGTCTTCCCAAAACCCCCGGTCCTGGGCCAGCTCTTCCTCGGTGCTGCTGTGGATGATACGGATCAGGCCCCGGTTTGCATCCATCTCGGTGATTTCGATCGCCAGGCGATTGAGTGCCGTGATGACGTCGGCCCATGCCGGTGCGAACGGTTGTGGCAACTCGATGTAGTGGGCGGCAGTATCTGTGACCTCGGAAAGCGGAACGGACGGCTCTTGGGAAGGGATCACAGAAGGTGGTTCGATCTCTTCCAGGGAAGGCGTTTGCGGTTCGATCAGGTCCTTTGGTAGTTTGAGCGGCGGTAACGGTTGCACACTCAAGTATTCCTCTTCCCGGTCAGGAATGAGCCATGAGCAGCCATGAAACCACAGAATGGTTAACAATAAAATCCAGGGAAGTTTCCGCATTGCCTGTCAGAGAATTCCGGCGTCTTTCATGGCTGCTTCGACCCGGGGTTGGTGTGTCTCCTCCAGCCAGGTCAGGGGCAGACGGATGCCCGAAGGAATCATCCCCATGGCATGCAGGGCCCATTTGACCGGAATAGGATTGGATTCCAGGAACAGGTCGTGATGCAGTGCAGCCAGCCGGCTGTCCAGGCTTTGGGCCTGTTGGTGGTCACCTTTGAGCGCAGCCTCGATCATCTGGTGCATCAGGCGGGGAGCAACGTTGGCAGTGACGGAAATGACCCCCGCGCCACCTTCCTGGCACACCTGGCAGGCAGTGGCGTCGTCGCCGGAATAGACGGGAAAGTTGTCGCCGCACAGCAGGTGGATTTCCCTGGCCCTTGCCGGTGTGTCGGCCGATGCCTCCTTGATGCCGATGATGTTGTCTATGGCGGCAAGCCGGGCGACGGTCGATGGCAATAGATCGCAGGCGGTACGGCCGGGGACGTTGTAAAGAATTTGAGGGATGTCGACGGCTTCGGCAACTGCCCGGTAATGCAGGTAGAGTCCTTCCTGGGTCGGTTTGTTGTAATAGGGTGTGACCAAGAGGCAGGCCTCGGCGCCGGCTGCTTTAGCGTCGCGGGTCAACTCGATGGCTTCCCGGGTGCAATTGGAACCTGTTCCCGCAATGACTGGAATCCTTCCTGCGGCTTGTTCCACCACCCAGCGGATGACTTGGCAATGTTCTTCGGCGTCGAGGGTGGCCGATTCACCTGTGGTGCCGACGGCAACGATGGCATCTGAACCTTGTTCGATGTGCCAGTCCACCAGTTTGCGCAGGGCGGCCTCATTCAGGCTGCCATCCGTGTCCATGGGAGTAACCAGCGCTACGATGCTACCTTGGATCATGCCTTGTCATACCTGTTTTTGAGGTGTTACGGAAAGGCTGCCATGTTACTGAGGCAGCTACCAAAAGACAAGGTGGTGAAAACATGAAATTCATTGTAAAGCTATACAGATAAGGCCATCTTTGTGTTATTTTTATCCTCTTTTTTCACTTGCAGGGGCAATTCTCCATGCACGCACGTGTCAAATGGGTAGAAGACGTTTTGTTTCTCGGCGAGTCGGGTAGCGGTCATGGCATCGTGATCGATGGACCGCCTGAACATGGGGGACGTAATCTTGGGGTGCGACCAATGGAACTGTTGCTTTTGGGCGTGGGGAGTTGTTCAGCTTTCGATGTGGTGCATATCCTCAAGAAATCCCGTCAACCAGTATCAGATTGTGAAGTCAAGGTCATGGCTCAACGTTCAGAGACGGTACCCAAGGTGTTTACCCGGATATCGCTCCATTTCGTCGTCTCTGGAAGGAATTTGGATGAGGCTGCAGTGCAAAGAGCCGTACAGCTGTCGGCTGAAAAATATTGTTCAGCGTCGATCATGCTTGGGAAGGCTGCAGAGATAGAGCATAGTTTTGAGATTACCGACGGTGTCGAATAGAGATATCGTTAAGTGAGCGGGGTGCTCCAAATTGATGGAAAAACTGAAACTGCACGGTTTCAATAACCTGACCAAGAGTCTGAGTTTCAATATTTACGACATCTGCTATACCAGCCCACAAAATCAGCAGCATTACATCGAATATATCGATGAGGCTTATAATGCCGAGCGCCTGACCCGTATACTCACCGACGTTGCCGATATCATCGGGGCCCATATCCTCAATATCGCCCATCAGGATTACGATCCGCAAGGTGCCAGTGTCACCATGTTGATTTCCGAGGATGCAGTCAGTGGCACCCTGTGCAATATCGAAGCGCCTGGGCCTTTGCCCGAGACCGTGTTGGCCCATTTGGACAAAAGCCATATTACCGTTCATACTTATCCGGAAAGCCATCCCCATGAGGGTATCAGCACCTTCCGTGCCGACATCGATGTCAGCACCTGTGGCAAAATTTCACCTCTGAAGGCCCTCAACTATTTGATTCACAGCTTTGAGTCCGATATCGTCATCATGGATTATCGGGTTCGGGGGTTCACTCGCGATGTCAGTGGGCGCAAGTTGTTCATCGATCACGGTATCACATCGATCCAGAACTTCATCGCCGACGATACCAAGGATGTTTACCAGATGATCGATGTGAATATCTATCAGGAGAACATCTTCCACACCAAAATGATGCTGAAGGAGTTCAATCTGGATGACTATCTGTTTGCGCCTGACGATGTGTTGCTGACAGAAGCCGAGCGCGCGGAGGTACAAAGAAAAGTACAGCAGGAAATGGCTGAAATTTTCTACGGGAAAAATTACGACATTTGAACTCGTCCCATTGCTACATGGCATGGATGATATTGCTGAAGAGAGTCTGTAGCCCATAGCGCAATACCGGGTAGTTGTAGAATTCCCTCGCCAGGGCGAAATTGTGTTCCACCATGCGGTTGCGATAGTCGGTATCGTTCAACACTCGTCGCACTTCCTCCACCACATTCCTGTCCACGAAGCCGTCCATGGTAGGCAGATGGAACCCTTTGGGTTCGATGTCGCGGGCATAGACAGAATAACGGTTGATCATCAGGGGGCGGCGGAAATAGATCGCTTCCAGGAATGCATTGCCGAAGCCCTCGTAGAGGCTGGGATAGGTCACCAGATCGGCATGGGGATAGAGATCCTCCAGGGTATATATCTTGCGTCCGCGGACATCCAGATGACGCTCCTCGTCGACCCGGTCGCCGATATAACGGATGTCGACCCCCTCGTCCTCACCAAGTTCGAGAATCCGTTGGAAATACTCGTGGCCTTCGTCCCCCACCCCATGGGACAAAATTAACTTGCAACGTGAATCGCCCAGCATGCGCAGCAAGGTGATGGCATGTTCTATTCCCTTCCGGGGAACGATCCGCGTTGGTTGCAACACCAGGATGTCGTCCTCTGCCAGGCCGAGTTCCTGCCTCAGATCGGCGTTGTATTCGTCAATACCGGAGGAGGGGGTATCGAAGTCGAGCACGTTGGGGATCAAGATGGAGGACAAACCCTTGCGCCAGGCCAGTTCATCTCTGGCCGCCTGATTGATGACCACGTGCTGCATGGCGGGAAGGCGGGGGGGAAAGGCCATTTCCAGGTAATCGGCGATTGGCGATATCTGGAAACGGGTGCGTTCCCAGTAAAAATCGTGGTGATGGCAGATGGTGGGCAGTTCCGTTTCCATCAGAAACTCGATGATGGCAATGCCCAGCGGGACGTGCATTGGAATGGTGAGGGCGTTCTCGACCACGATTCTGGTGATGTCGAAGCGCTCCACGAATTCGTATAGGGTATCTTTCAGGTATTCAGAGACATCTCGTATCCTGGTGCTGACTTCCCGGGTCCTGCGGGTATGTCCCCAGAGTTGCCGGTTGATCCATTCGTTATCCGGATGGCCGAAATACGCTTCAGGCACGCATAGACTGATTTCTGCGGCCCGGTCCAGGATGCCTCCGTACCAGAAACTGATGTGTTCATCCTCCCAAAGGACCTCGGCCCATTTGGCCGATTCCAGCGAAACCCCATCCGTGCCCGCGAAGCGGGTGGATATGAAACCGATGTTTTCAGGCATATCTATTCAATCTGGGACCATCAAGTCATGGGGAATGAGGCTGTGGATTCAAATTGAGCCACCCTTCAATATAGACTAAGCACGCTTAAAATTATAAAAGGGTCATATGGGAATTGCTCTTTTCACCGGACGGGTCCAGTGAAATTTCAAAGCCGGGCGAGCACCCAAACCCGGAAGTTTGGGCAGGATTTTCCTGCGCGGCAGGACTGCACAGCAAGAAAGGATTCACGGCGTTTTTCTAAGCAGACCATCTGCCCCGGCCTGAATAGATGACGGAGCCCTGGTTCCCACTTGGTGGCAGTATGAACATCAAAACGGTACGGGCATAATGTCCCGTTGACAGGAGGTTGGCACGATTTGCAAATAGCCATCATACATTATCATCTCCGTAA
>JALVSV010000046.1 GCA_027024125.1 Methylothermaceae bacterium
AATTTGAACAGCCGACAGGCTGGCCCCAACGGGGTGAACCACAGGGAAGTGGTTCATAAAGTCCAGTGAACTTTCGCAGCCGGGCGAGCGCCCAAACAGGGAGGTTTGGGCAGGGCTTTCTTGCGCAGCAGGACTGCACAGCAAGAAAGGATTCGCGGTGCTTTTCGAAGCAGAGCACCTGCCTCGGCTTGAATAGATGACGGAGTCCTGTGACATAAAAAAGGCAAGCGCAAAAGCGCCTGCCTTTTAGGAACAGATACCAACAATCAATTTGCTGGTACCCCGATCACCAGCACCTGAATCACTCCAGATTCGCGTGCCTGGAACGCATCTCTTCCTCTTCGATTCCCTTCTCATGGATGACATGAGAGATCTGGGCCTCAAGGAAAATCAAGGTAGAGAGTTCGAACATAGTCCCCATGGGGAGTCCTTTCACCTTGGCATAGGAATCATCAGTGCCAATCTGTAGCACTTCATCTGCAATATCAGCAATAGTCGAACTGCTCTTGGCTGAAATCAGCACCACCCTGGCGCCTTTTTCCTTGGCAGTCTTGGCATTGGTGATCATAGCACCGGTCTCTCCAGAGCCGGAAATAACGATGAACAAATCACCTTTGCGGATGGCCGGAGTCACCGTCTCACCCAATACGAAAGCCTTGTAGCCGGCGTGCATCAGGCGCATGACGAAAAACTTCGTGACCAACCCGCTTCGTCCCATCCCCCCGACGAATACCTGGCCCGCCTCTTCCACCATTTGGGTCAAGCGGTCTTCGTAGTCATCGGGCGTGGAGGAAAGAATGTCGTTGATCTTGTCCAGGACAAGCTGACGATGAGGATTCATCCCTTCAACCTCAGGCCGCAGCCGCGTCCACTAGTTCACGCATCTGCTTGGCAGCGGCGGCAGGATCGTCGGCACCATAGATCGCGCCACCGACGACAACGATGTCTGCACCTGCCTTGACCACGTCACCCACAGTTTCAGGCTTGATACCACCCGCACAGGAAATCTTCTTGCCCAGGTTCAAACCAGCAATCAGATTCAGATCAGCGAACGGGGTCGCCCCAGCTGCCTGTGCATCGAGACCGGTGTGAATACCGATGACGTCAACACCGGCTTCTGCGCACGCTTTGGCACAAGCAGCCTTGTCAGCCACGCTGATCAGGTCCACCTGAGCCCAGGCATTGTTATCGTGAGCGGCTTTGACCACGCCCTTAATGGTGGCAAGCTCGGCGACACCCAGCACAGTGGTAATGTCCGCACCTGCTTCGAAGAACGGCCTGGCTTCGTATTCGCCTGCGTCCATGGTCTTCAGGTCGACCAGCACTTTCTTGTCACCGAAACGGGACTTCATTTCCTTGACCAGGGAAATACCGTTGTACTTGAGGCAGGGGGTACCAATTTCGATAATGTCGATATAAGGGGCGGTCTTAGCTGCCAGATCCAGGGTCACCTGAGGATCAAGAGTATCCAGTGCAACTTGAATGAGAACTTCTTTCGCCATGTGTTCGCTCCACTTAAGAGTTTATGATTTTTAAGAATTTCAAATGGCTTCAACAATCTATACGACAACGCAGCCAACCTGCTGCTAAAACGTTAAACCAGCATACAAACACTTGCCAGGCCGGATATTTGATTTTCTTACTGCAAAGTTAAAAAAACGCCGCACGTTAAAGCCATTGGGAAGTCAGAACTTTAAAACAGAAAACCGGCTCCGTCAATTCCATGATCTTCGATTGCTACCGGACGATCATTCGTTCTCTGCTGCAAACAACTTCGCCAAAGGAACTGCGAAACTTTTGTCGATCACCCCATCTACATTGGAAAGCAAGGGCTGAAGCGCCTTGGTGGCCATACCGGGAGGGGGGAGGAAATATCTGTCACTTCGATAAAGATCCAGCAAGGTATCCAGATGGGGATCACGGCAGAGCAGCCAATGCCCCCTGTCATCATGCACGGCCCAGCCATTTCGGCGCAAGGTGCCAAGCACCTTTCCCAATTGAACAGGGTTCACCCAGGGTATCCGTATCGTCAGATCCGCCTCCCCCAGAAACTCCAGGCGTTGCTGCCCTTGCCAAAGCTCGTGCAAAATCCGATAAGCCAGTATCAAATCATGTTCGGGGAGAGAGGTAGAATCCACCCCAGCGTAGGCGTGAAAAACCGAGATACAATAAGTGAACAAGGCTCCCACCAAGGTGACCAACCAGGACAAATAGACCCAAACCAGGAAAATCGGCATGGCCGCCAAGGCGCCATAAATTGCCTCATAGGTAGGAAAGTGGGTGATGTAATAGGCAAAACCCATTTTGGCAACCTCAAAAAGGCTGGCACTTAACAATCCGCCCCAAATCGCCATCCTGACCCTGACCCGGGTATTGGGAACCACCAGATAG
>JALVSV010000047.1 GCA_027024125.1 Methylothermaceae bacterium
GCTCATCCCCCATCACGCCAGCTGCTTCAGTGACGCTTGCCTGAGGAGAGATGGTCAGGACATTGCGATGACAGATATCCCCCACGCTCCGCCATGATTGCTTGTGGGGGACATATTCATACACCCCGTGGACCATGTTCAGCAACCAGCGGGGTAACACAATAAGAATCGCCACGATGAAGACTTCGGCCAGAGGAATCCCAGGAGTCACCTCGTCGAGGATCATGAAAATGAAAATCCACAGTATGGCCCTGCTCCGATAAGACCGTTTTTTCCTGGGCTTTCCGGCTCGTTTCTTCTTGGCTAAATCCCGCCTGGCCATTCTTGTTGTCTCCTGAGGATATTGGAACCTATAACGTCCTTGAGTTTCCAAGGGATGGGAGTATTTTAATGTTTTTATCAAGGGATCGGAAATCGGATCCGTTTGTCCTGGTGATACCCGGCCATGTCAGCCTCCACCTGCAGGACGCTGTCATCTTTTCAAGTCGGGAAAGGTGGTCTGCCTGGAAAAACGCCGTTGTCAACTATTCTACTTTCCCTGTAACGTTTCAACAGCTCTGCCCAGAGGCGAATTTTTATAATGACGTGGTCCTGTGCCCTCTGCCATACGATTGCTTATTTCCCGATACCATGTATGGACATCCCTACGATTACAAACTACAATCATTCTCATTAACAAAATGAGTCATACCATGGTACCAACCCCATTGAACACCATTCCCCCTGGCCATCATATCCTGATCGCTCAAGTTCCAGCTCGGTTCCATAAACGTTTGCTCAGTCTGGGACTGCCTC
Organism: Methylothermaceae bacterium; assembly: GCA_027024125.1. GTDB lineage: Bacteria > Pseudomonadota > Gammaproteobacteria > Methylococcales > Methylothermaceae > Methylohalobius. Next base: position 796 of record JALVSV010000047.1, read on the forward strand.
CAGGCACCCGTTTGACCGTACTTCGCAACCGTAATGGCGCCGTCGTCATAGGCCGACATCAAAACCGTATGGCTATCGGACGCCATCTGGCTGCACAGATCCTGGTACAAGAGGCCCAATGAGCATCCATACCATCGCCTTGATTGGCAACCCCAATTCCGGCAAGACATCCCTGTTCAACATCCTCACAGGCACCCGCCAACGCACCGGAAACTGGCCGGGCGTCACAGTTGAACGCAAGGAAGGTCAATGCCGGTTTCGCAATGATCGTTTTCAGGTCATCGATCTACCTGGCACCTACTCCCTCGATCCCGAAGAAACTTCGACCGACGAGCGCATCGCCAGGGACTTTCTGCTCTCCCACCAGGCCGATGTCATCGTCAACATCGTCGATACCACGCATTTGGAACGCGCTCTTTACCTGACCTTACAGCTCCTCGAAACCGAAGTGCCACAGGTTCTCGTACTCAATATGATGGATATGGCCGGACGTCAAGGGATAGAAGTGGACATCGAGGCGCTGAGCACCATCCTGGGGATACCGGTGGTTCCCCTGGTCGCCAGGAAAGGGTTCGGAATCGATACCCTTTTGGAAGCCATTGCCAAACAGGCGCAGAACCCAGGTTGTCCCAAACAGGCCATTTCCTACCCCCAACTGGAACAGGCAATCGCCCCCCTGGAAAAAGAACTGGCTGAACACGTTCCCGGGCTACCCTCACGCTGGTTGGCGGTTCACCTCCTTTGTGGCCACCCTTCCCCCCGACCGTTGCCAGATGAAGTCGAGCGTCTCGTTGGGCAAATCCGCCACAAGATCCCAGGGGAGATTGATCTATTGATTGCCGACACCCGCTACCGCTGCGCCCAGACTATCGCCCAGACGGTCTTGCGGCGTCATCACCCGGATCATGTCGCAGCGTCCGACCATATCGATGCCATCGTTTTGAACCGTTGGCTGGGCATCCCTGTATTCCTGCTGGCCATGTACCTGATGTTCACCTTCACCATCAACTTCGGCGGTGCCTTGGTGGATTTTTTCGATCAGACAGCCGGCGCGCTCTTTGTCGAAGGCTTCAGATCACTGCTCCAGGCTGGGAATATTCCCGCCTGGTTGCAGGTGTTTCTTGCCGATGGCCTCGGTGGAGGCCTTCAGGTGGTCGCCACCTTCATACCCATCATCGGTTTTCTCTATCTGTTCCTCACCTTTCTCGAGGATTCAGGCTACATGGCCCGGGCCGCCTTCATCATGGATCGCCTGATGACACGATTGGGGCTGCCCGGCAAGGCATTCGTTCCATTGATCGTGGGGTTCGGTTGCAACGTTCCTGCCATCATGGCAGCACGAACCCTGGAAGGCGAACGCGAACGGATCCTGACGGTCATGATGGCTCCTTTCATGTCGTGTGGGGCAAGGCTCGCCGTCTACGCTCTGTTTGCCGCCGCATTTTTCCCCGATGGCGGTCAAAATCTGGTGTTTGCACTTTATCTGATCGGTATCCTGGCAGCGATGTTGACCGCCTTCCTGCTCAAGACCACTCTGCTTCCCGGAGAACCCGAAGCCTTGTTGATGGACCTGCCCTCCTACCAGTGGCCAAGCTTACGCAATCTGCTGTTGCATAGCTGGTTGCGGTTGAAAGGTTTCGTCACCGATGCTGGCAAATACATCATTGTGATGGTCATGGTGGTCAATGTATTCAATGCCTGGAGCACCGATGGCAGGTTTGGAGACGTGGCGCCTGAGGACTCCATGCTCAGTGCCGCCGCCCGTACCCTCACCCCTGCATTCGAACCTTTGGGGATCAGTGAGGATAATTGGCCGGCCACGGTAGGCATCATGACAGGTGTGTTGGCCAAGGAGGTCGTCGTCGGCACTTTGGACGCCCTCTATTCCCGCCTGGACCAGCCAATCGCTTCAGACACCGGGGAATTTGATCTTCTCGCCTCACTCAAGGTGGCGTTAGCCACCATCCCGACCAATCTGGCCGATGCCTTCGACAATCTGGCAGATCCACTGGGGCTGGGCATCCTGGATACCAGCGAAGACCTGGAACAGGCCGCTGCGGCACAGGAGGTCCATGGCGCCACCTTCGGCGCCATGGTTCAACATTTCGACGGCCGTCAGGGAGCGTTCGCCTATCTGCTGTTCATTCTGCTGTATGCCCCCTGTGTCGCCGCCACCGCCACAATCCGCCGTGAAACGGGTAGTGGCTGGATGCTGTTCGCTCTCGCCTGGACCACAGGTCTTGCCTATGGCTGTGCCACTTTCTATTATCAGGTTGTCACCTTTTCCCGCCATCCGTTTCAGTCTTCCGCCTGGATGCTGGCGATTGCGCTGACGCTGATAATCTTCTGGTTCAGTCTCAAGATACGCGCCCGCCACACCACGCCGCCCTCGATCACAGCCACAGGCAATGGTGGCCCGGGCTTCATCCACCGAAGTTGTTGCAAATGATCCTGGAACTGCGTGACCTGTTACGGCGCCATGGACAGATCCCCCTCAGGGAACTGTCTGCAGAATTACATATCGATCCCGAAACCACCCGCACGATGCTGCGTCGATTCATCAAACAAGGTCAGGTGGAAAAACTTCCTGAAGGCACACTGTGTGCGGGTGGCTGCCGGTTGTGCCCAGCCGAACACATTGAAATCTATCGTTGGATTGGAGAAAATGGGCAGTCTGAACTACAGAGTCATCAAGGGATTTCGTCATGCACCCACTGATCACCCTGCTGCTGGCAGCCACCTTCATCCCGGCCATGGCCGCCGCACCGCCCTCTTCCAACGGTATTCCCCTGCCGGGCAATTATAAATTCTGGCGTCTGATTGGAGTCTCTCATCGGGATGACAATACCTCCTTGCGCGCCATCGTGGGTAACACCACCGCCATGACCGCAATCCATCAAGGCAGAACCGATCCCTGGCCCGACGGCACGATTTTGGGAAAACTGGTTTGGAAAGACAGCAAGCATCCCCTTTGGGATGCCGCCATAGTCCCAGGAAAGCTGTCGCATATCGAATTTATGGTCAAGGACAGCAGCAAATTCGCCAGGACAGGCGGTTGGGGCTTCGCCAGATGGGTCGGAATGGAACTCAAACCCCTGGACAACGAAGGCGGGAAACCCTGTTTCGAGTGCCACAAGGCGGCCTCCAAAAACGATTACGTCTTCACCCGGCCGGCAGCCCTGCCCTGAAAGTCAAGCAGTTCAAGCCAATGTTGAACCGGTTGCCTGGTTACCGGCGCCAGATGCAACATACAACCGATATTGGCGCTGGCAATGATATCCGGATCGCCCGCTTCCAATGCGGTGACCTTGTTGTTCCGCAACTGTCTGGCCAAACCGGCTTGCAGGATCGAATAGGTTCCCGCAGAACCACAACACAGATGACTATCGGTCACAGGCGTCAATTCAAACCCCAATTCCTGCAGGATCGATTCCACCACACCCTTCAATCGCAGACCATGCTGCAATGTGCAAGGAGATTGAAAAGCGACTCTGGTGGGCCTTATTACTTTTAATCCGGTCAGATCCTCCCCCGCCAGAATCTCGGCTGGATCACGTGCCAGAGTCGAAATTTTCCTGGCTTTCCCGGCGTAGTCTGGGTCGTCTGCAAGCAGCCTACCGTATTCTTTCACCGTCACCCCACATCCGGATGCCGTCACCACAATGGCCTCAACCCCTGCCTCCACGTGGGGCCACCAGGCATCGATATTGCGACGCATGAATTCCAGACCTTCCCTGTGGGCCCCAAGGTGATAGCTCAGGGCACCGCAACAACCGGCTTCAGGAACCTGGATCAGACTGATACCCAGACGATCAAACACCCTGGCAGCGGACTGATTGATGTGGAAAGCGACGAGATTCTGAACACACCCATCGAGCACCACCATGCGCCGCCTATGACGTGACTTTGGCCAGGAATGTTTTTTTTCACCGGCACCCAAAATCACCTTCAATGAAGAAGGCAGCACGGCTTTCATTTTATGGGCCAAACGATAAAAAGGGCGCAATCTTTCAGGGTAGGGCAGCCAGAATCGCAATACATGGCGTAACACTCTTTGGCCCAGTGGACGTGTGACTTCTTTTTCCACCACGCCACGACCAAAATCCAACAAAATGCCGTATTGCACTCCCGATGGACAGGTGGTCTCACAGGCCCGGCAGGTCAGGCATCGATCCAGGTGTTTCTGGATGTTGGAGGTGGGACGCCCCCCTTCCAGCAAATCCTTTATCTGATAAATACGTCCCCGGGGGCCATCCAGTTCATCCCCCAACAACTGATAAGTAGGGCAAGTGGCGTTGCAGAATCCACAATGAACACAGGCACGGATAATCTCTGCTGCCGACCTGCCTCCCCCGGTCGAACCGATAGGGCCTTGAAGCCGTACCTGCACTACAGGTCCTCGTACATACGTCCAGGGTTGAAGATACGCTGGGGATCGAAGGCCTGTTTGAGCGCCCGATGAAGCTTTGCCAGTTCTCGGGGAAGCGGTTGAAAAACCTGGTCACGACGGCCGTGGGTGCGAAACAGGGTGGCGTGACCACCCACCGCTTGTGCAGTGCTGAATACCGCCTCTGCTGGTGCAGTGGTCCGGAGCCAGCGCTGCCCCCCTCCCCAGTCGAGCAGCCAGCGCCCGGGCAGGTCAGCCAAAGGGGAAGCCGGAGCCACTGCCAGACGCCACAAATCCGCCTCTCCCTCGTTGAAGAAGGAAAGGGTCTGCTCTCGTAGTTCACGCCAGTACCGATCCCCATCGTCGATCAGGTCACCCCCCAGTTCTTTTGCTGTCTCAGCCACTGCTGCCCCGGTTCCGCTCAAACGGATGGTCAAAAAAGGCTCTTCATAGGCAATGGCACTGAGTGGGAGCGATCTGCCCATCAGCCGGGACATTGCTTCAAGAACACCCTGGGGAGGCATCTCCAGACAAAGGGTCACCTCTCTCTCTGGCAATGGCATCACCTTGAGTGAGACCTCGAGAATCAGTCCCAGGGTACCCAGGGAACCTGCCATCATGCGGGAGAGATCGAAACCGGCGACATTTTTCATCACCTGGCCGCCAAAGGACAACACTTCTCCTCTGCCTGTGAGGATCTTCACTCCCAGAATGAAATCACGTACCGCACCTGTGAACGGGCGCCTTGGACCCGACAATCCCGCTGCAACCATACCGCCGACTGTAGCAGGGCCAAAGTGCGGTGGTTCAAAGCCAAGCATCTGCCCTTCCTGCATCAGGGCCTCTTCCAGCTCCATCAAGGGGGTTCCTGAACGAACCGTCACCACCAGTTCACTGGGTTGGTACTCCACGATACCCTGGTGTGAACCCACTTCCAAAACTGTCCCTATAGAATCCCGGCCATAGAAATGCTTGCTTCCTCCACCGATGATTTTCAAAGGACGCCGATCGGCGATGGCACAGGTCACCTGGTGTTGCAACTGCCGGGTCAAGTCCATGTCAGAAGCGTTCCAATTCCGGAAAAGGTAATTGACCATCGTGGATGTGCATCCCTCCCAGCTCGGCACAGCGCGACAGGGTCGGCACGGCCTTGCCGGGATTGAGCAGGCCCTCCGGATCGAAAGCCCGCTTGATGGTGTGAAACAGCTGCAGCTCACCCTCTGTGAATTGCTGACACATACTGTCGAGCTTCTCCACGCCAACCCCGTGTTCACCGGTAATGGTCCCGCCCACCTGAATGCACAGTTCCAGAATCTCTTGTCCAAGAGTCTCGACCTTGTCCAACTCACCCTTTGCCGAGTCGTACATGATCAAGGGGTGAATATTGCCATCTCCGGCATGGAAAACATTGGCCACTCTCAATCCGTATTTGCCAGCCAGATCCGCGATGCCAGACAGCACTTCCGCAAGCCGGTGGCGGGGAATGGTGCCATCCATACAATAGTAATCGGGAGTGATTCTGCCAATCGCCGGAAAGGCAGACTTGCGCCCCGCCCACAAGCGAAGGCGCTCGGTCTCGTCCCTGGCAACCCTGACTTCCATGGCCCCTTGCTCTGTCATCACCCGACGTGCCTTGGCCAGCTCTTCCCCGACCTGCTCCGAAGGACCATCCAGATCGCAAATCACCAGGGCCTGGGCAGAATTGGGATAACCGGCGTGGAGATATTCCTCCACTGCCACAATCGCAGGACGGTCCATCATTTCCATCGCCGCCGGAATCAGTCCCTCACGAATGACCGCTGCCACCGCTTCTGCTGCTGCGGACACGCTGGCAAAGGATGCCATCAGGGTCCGGGTTTCCTGGGGCAATGGCAACAGGCGTACCATCACCTCTGCCACGATACCCAGAAGGCCCTCCGATCCGTGTAACAAAGCCAACAAATCGTAGCCAGGACCATCATAACAGTCGCCTCCAAGCGTTATCTCTTTTCCCGACATGGTCAGAAACTTGATTCCCTGGACATTGTTGACCGTCAAACCATATTTGAGGCAGTGGATTCCACCTGCATTTTCAGCCACGTTGCCTCCGATGCTGCAGGCGATCTGGGATGATGGATCGGGCGCATAATACAGGCCATAGGATCTGGCCGCTTCGGTGATCGCAAGGTTTCTGACACCCGGCTGCACCC
>JALVSV010000048.1 GCA_027024125.1 Methylothermaceae bacterium
CGCCATGAACACGTTAAATTTAGACTTCATAATTCAATGCCCCCTTGATTAACAATTAATACTCTTATAATTCCATGAAAAACATACCGGAACTAACTGCTTTTATCTAAAAGCATGACTCCCAATGGCACTTCTCCCCACAATTTCCACTCTGTACCATCCTTTTTGAAAATATATAAAGTGTCGGTAATGTTGTCGCGAAAGGGCTCCTTTCCCTTGCCTGTCCACTTTACCTGTGCTCTGGCAAAGGCGTATGGAAGATCCTCTGCCAGAAAATGGAAGCCAATCACTTCCTCCTCCAATTCCCGATCTTCCAGAATTTGGGCAAATCTTTGTCTGGTTTTCTCTGCATTCGGCGCATCTGGATGAATCAATGTAACAAGCTTATCCAGATCCTCTGAAGCCACTGCAGCATCCGCCTTGTCGAACAAGGCGCGAATCCGTTTTTCCGTCCCTGATTCACCTGCAGACACCCCAAGGGAAATCGGTGCAAGAAGAAAAGTCAGTAAAAGAACGAACAATCGTTTTGTAAATACTGAAGTATTCGACATGGCATCCTCCGTCGAATGGATGGCGATCAATCATGCAACTATGTTACACGAGCGGCAATGGTGATAAAAGAAATGAATCGGCTGCTTCTGACCGGAACAGTTATGCTTGACACCGCAACTCTTCGTTTCAGCGATGACAGGCAATGATCTTCAGGGCCTCTTCCACTGTTTCAGCAGGGGTAATCAGTTCAAGATCCTCAACGGAGATGGTTCCGGTCTCAACCTGGGTTTCGCGGATAAAGTCTCCCAGTTTGCCCCAAAATTCCTGACCCATGGAAACGATGGGGAAACCTTCCAGCTTGCCGGTCTGAATCAAAGTGACCACTTCGAATGCCTCATCAAGCGTCCCGAATCCGCCCGGCATCACCACAAAGGCGCAGGAATATTTGATAAGCATTACCTTGCGAACGAAGAAATGTTCGAATTCGATGAAGTGATCGAGGTAGGAATTGGGCTTCTGTTCACGCGGCAGGATGATATTGCAACCCAGACTCAACCCACCACCCTCTTTGGCGCCCCGGTTGGCAGCCTCCATGATTCCTGGCCCACCACCAGTCATCACCGCATATCCATTTTCAGCCAGGCTGCGCCCAAGCGAGCGTGCCAGTTTGTAGTATTCGTGTCCTTCTTCAAACCGGGCAGAACCAAATACCGTGACACAGGGCGCTTCGAAACCGAAACTTTCAAATCCCTTCAGGAACTCGAGGAAAATCCGCACCGCGCTTTCAAGATCCTCACCTCGTCCCCGTCTTCCTTTGAGGAAGAGTTTTTCCGTACCTCGTACCTTTTTGAGCAGGGACGATTCTGAATCCATCAAAGCACCGACCAGTTCTTTCATAAACGCTCTTTCAAAGCCAGAAAATGAATAAGAAGAGTATCATAAGGCAGATTGAAGTAAAGATCACACTGCTCGAACACAAGGAAACTCCCATGAACGATAGGGAAAGGCTCGTAAAACTGCTGGAAAGACTCAACCGGCTCGATGGCCTGGATCAGGCGCTTTATGAAAAGCTGATCCATGATCTGGATCGTCCTGTCCCTGCCAGCGGCTACGACGAGGATGGCCGTCTGGTCATCACCATGTTCGATGCGAAATCCTATGACGTCGAATCATTCAGCCAACAGAATCGGGGGCGATTCACCCTGCGCGCCATCGAGGCTCCTTTGAACGAGGACAGTGCCATTGCCGCTTCAGGATCCAAAGTGGTTTGTATCTTCGTCAACGACCGCTGCGATGCTCCCGTGGTGGCGAGGCTTGCGGCACTGGGGATCGAACTGATCGCCCTGCGCTGTGCTGGTTACAACAACGTTGATCTCAAGGCATGCCAACAGCATCGCATCAGCGTCGTCCGGGTACCGGCCTACTCACCCCACGCGGTTGCCGAATACAGCGTCGCCCTGATGCTGATGCTCAACCGTCACTTGCATAAGGCCTACATGCGCAATCGTGCCGGTTATTTCGTGCTGGAGGGTCTGATCGGCTTCGACATGCGTGGCAAGACAGTAGGGGTGATAGGAACCGGCAGGATCGGCCAGTGTGTCATCGAAATACTCCTGGGTTTCGGCTGCAACGTCCTGGCCTTCGACAAATTCCCCGACCCCAAGGTCGCTTCCCGCGGAAACGTGCAATATCATAGCTTGGAGAAGGTGCTGACAGAATCCGACATCATCACCCTCCACGCCCCCCTGACCGATGAAACCTACCACATGATCAATTCCCGCTCTATCGCCTGTATGAAACGGGGGGTGATGCTGATCAACACCAGTCGTGGCGGGCTGGTGGATGCCCGGGCGTTGATCGATGGCCTGAAGTCGGGCAGGATCGGCTCAGCGGGACTGGACGTGTATGAAGAGGAAGCCGGGATTTTCTTTCACGACGTCTCGGACAAGGGCATCACCGACGAACTACTGGCCCAACTGCTTGCCTTCAGCAATGTGGTGATCACATCCCACCAGGCGTTTTTCACCCGGGAAGCTTTGGCCAACATCGCCACCACCACACTGGCCAACATCGAGGAATTCATCCAGGGGAAACGGGGCAAGGAACTGCTCAATGCAGTCGAAAAATGATTGACCTTGCTTCTGTCAGTCAAACCCGCCCCTTGTTCAAAGGCAGGTTCATGTATCGAGGTAGCGGGTTTGAGTCGGCAACCCTTGCAAGCCCATCGACTTTCGCGTTTGATGATGACGCGCAACTCATCTCACAAATGTATCCCGGCACTTTGGATGTAAATATCTGCAACCATCAACGACACGACGGCTAGCGTAAAATACCAACGAAGATTTCTCTGTTTGAAAATGGCCAGAAGTGCTGCAATCCCTGCCACCATGACAGAAACCAGGGAAGCATACGACCACTCCAGACCAAGCAGAAATTCAATACCCAGCGTCCATAGCTGTGAGACCGCGAACAACCAGAAGAATCTGGTGATCACGATCTCCTCCTGCATACGAATTTCAGGTCCACCAGGCTCATCATGGGTCAACAGCTTCGTCATCAAACTGCTTGCAAACAATAAGATGACAGGGCCAGCGATCACATAAAGAAAGGTGATAAATTCCCAAGTCTCACGCTCAGCCAGTAACACGCAGTTCCAAAACATGCTGAGGTAGCTCTCCAACAGGATAAGCAGCCATAGCACCCCCAACTGATAGTCGCGAAAAGGCTTGAACTCGGCCACCATCGAGGCAAAAGCCATCAGAATATTCCCTATGCCGATACTGATGATGCCGGTGAACATCAGCAGTACTAACAACGATGTGGTCATTTCCATCATATCCCCCCGGATCGAATCAAACGTTGAGTGACCGAGACTCACTGTTCAGCGGAAAGAAACGCAACATCCCCCATCCCCATGATCAAGAGCCCCCATAGCCGGGACAATAGAGCACAACGATCGCAGTCGTCAACGCAGAACATGAAGACCAAAAGTCACCCTAACGGGGAATCCAATCGGCATTTCCAAGCCGTGCGGAGATGCCCTCACTGACCTGTGTTAAAATGCCACGACTGATGACAATTTCTCATCGAGGCGTCACATGAACAGGATCCATGTAATCACTTTATCATCATTGATACTCACCAGTTGTGCCAGTCAGTCGGGATGGACACCGACCGTCGACACCTATGGAGATCCAAGAGCTCAATACATCACCCAGGACGAAAACGAATGTCGGGCAATAGCCCAGCGGGCCTCCGGGTATACCCCCGAGCAGGTTGCCAAAGGTGCAGTGGTCGGAGGGCTCTTAGGTGCTGCCGCAGGTGCTGCCATCGGAGCAGCATTGGGCAATCCTGGCAAAGGCGCTGCGGTGGGGGCGGCTGCAGGTGGATTCGGTGGAGGAACCAAAGAGGGAGTACAGGCAGAAGCCAGGTATAAACAGGTATTCCGCAACTGCATGCGGAACCGGGGGCATAACGTACTGGATTGATGAAGGGACGCGGAATCCATTTCGAAGACAAACTGGGACTGTTCCAGGAAAACAAGGCCTATTATCTATTCCTGCTCATCGCCTTGGTGGCATTGATCGGGATATCCCCGCTCTTTACCCCCACGGGCGTCGGCAGATTCTTTCTAACGCTTGTTCTGATCGTCACCCTCTTGACCGGAGTACTGGTGATCTCACGCCACCGGATCAACCGGATTATAAGCCTCGTATCCGGTTTGTTGATGGTGATCTCGGCAACTATCCACGATTTTTTTCATCCCTTGGGATTATTTTCCCTGATCGCTTACATTGCCGGCATCGTTTTCTTTCTTCACGTTTCATTGGTCTTGATCTACGATATTTTCTCCTACCGCAGAAAAGTAGTCGTGGGTCTGCTTTATGGCGCCATCAGCGTCTATCTGCTCATCGGCATCAGCTTTGCGTTCGGCTACAGCCTGGTCGAAATCATTCATCCTGAATCATTCAAAGGTATATTCAAAGAGTTAGGCTTGACCTCACTATTTTCTTCCATGCTGTATTTCAGCTTCATCACACTCACCACCTTGGGGTACGGAGACATCACTCCACTGACCCGGCAGGCCATCGTGCTGAGTTATCTGGAAGCAATCGGGGGACAGATGTACCTGACCATCCTGGTACCCCGGCTGGTGGGCATGTATCTCGCCCAGGGTGTCGATTGACACCCGCCCGGGCGCCTGGGATAGGAGTGGCGCTGGCGCTGATAGCGGTTTATGCGATAGGCGTCCAGTTGCTCAGCGCCGCTCTGCTGGTAATGCTGGGCCAAGAATGGTTGTGGCGCGGTCTGTTGTTGACCGAATGCCTGTTTCTGGTCTGGCTGCTTTCTTATCTGCGCCGCTTCGACAGAAAGACTCTGGGAATACGTGCAGTTTCCTGGCGCGAAGGAGTGATCATCGTTTCATGGTTCCTGGCCATTGCTTTTGCCAGCGATGCCGTGGTTTTGTGGCTGGCTCCGGAAACCATGATAGAAAGCTATCTGGATGCCTTCAGACCCGTTACGCCAATGGACTGGCTGGGGCTGACCGGTGTGGCCATTCTCAGCGCCCCACTACTGGAGGAAATCCTGTTTCGCGGTATTCTGTTGAGTTCGCTACGTGACCGGTTCAGCATCCATATGACAATTCTGGGCTCCACGTTTCTATTTGCCTTGATACATATCAAGCCACTCCAGGTCATCGCGGCCCTGCCCATGGGATACATACTGGCCGCCTACATCGCCCGGGGTGGCAGTCTTTACGTCACAGCAGTCGCTCATAGCCTTGGCAACAGCTTCTCTCTTCTTGGGCTGGTGGTTCCAAACATCCCCTGGATCTCAGCCGATTGGCGTCCGGATACCCTGAGCGGTGTGGCCTCTTTGCTCGTTGGGCTGGCGCTTCTGGTGGGCTTTATGAGACGTTATCCACCGTGAGGCCAGAGTGGAATGATTATTGTTGATTTGAAGGTTTTCTCGCAGACATCACCTTTTCACATCAAGGCATATATTTTGGCTAGGAGCCTGTCGGACTTTTGATTTGCTGCACTTGCAACCCATTGAAATAAAGTCATATTCTATTTTGACGCTCACAGCCCATGTTTGTGATATATGTCGCTAAAACAGTCAGTTACAAACCACGATTTACCTAAGTCCGACAGGCTCCTAGTAGGGCTATAAATCACCTTGCAGTGGAAATTGAGACTGTTTTGTTGGCAAGCTCTTTATACAGGTCAGCATAACGATCCAGGCTATATTGCAAATCCATGGTTTCCACCACCAGCTGGTGCCCACGTTGCCCCAAGGCCATCCTGAGCATCGGATCGTTCATCAGCCTGGCTATATGAAATGCAAGGTCTTCCACATTCCGCTGAGACAAGAGATAGTGGACTTCTGCCTGCCCCAAATCAGCGGAAAGACCGATGAAGGGCGTAATGACCACTGGTCGTGACAATGCCATGGCCTCGAGCACTGAATTCGGCAGCCCCTCCCTCTCCGAAGGGAGGACAAAGACATCGGCAGCGCTCAAATAGTCTTCCACGTTTTCCACCTTCCCAACGAAATGAACCTGAGACCCATGCCCGCTCTTTTCTATCACTGACTGGATATGCTGCCGAAACGGATCTTCCTCGGTATGGACGAATGGACCCACCAACATCAAGTGGAGGTCGGGATGATTTTTTACCAGCCGGGCCCAAGCCTCCACCAACAGGTCGGTACCCTTACGTGGAATGAGGGCGCCCACTGAACAGATCACCCTATCAGTGCCGGCGATCCCCAGACGTTGCCTTACCGCATGGCGGATCCTGTGACTGGTATCAATCTGAAAGCGATCGATATCAATGCCATTGGCAATCACTTCGATCCGAGTCCTGACGCCCATTTCGCGAACCATGTCTTTCAATTGGATATTATTGGTCACGATACAATCCATTTGATTGTACAACTTGCGATAATAACGCCAATTACGGTATTTTTTGATGGATTTGCCCAAGCTCTTTCCGTACTTTTGCTCCAGGGGCGCAATGGATACTGAATAGACAATCGGAATCCCACTAGCTTGTAATCGCCGTAACAGACGAAGAGAGCTGGGAGCAAGCTTGTTGAGTAACTGAATCACGTGCGGCCGGCTTTCTTCCCGTTCGCAAATTTTCAGCAGCCCAGCGTCGAAAATTAAAAAACGTCTGTCGTCCTTCCTCTCAGGCAGGCAAATCCGGTACAGGGGAGCACCTTCTACCTCTTCGCGTGGAAGCATACGGCCCAATCTATGCCCGTGGCCTTTATCTTCTGCCGCTGGCGCATATTCCCCGGTAAAAATCTCCGTATCCACTCCCCGCGCCCTCAAGCCGGGTATATAACGCAGGAAACGCAACTGGGCCCCGCCATAAGCAGGAAAAAAAGAGTGCGCTGCCAGGCACAGACGAATTTTCTGGTCAGGAGCAACCATAAAAATGCAGTTAAAATTTCAAATTGTCTTGTTGGAGAAATTACAAGGGGGAATCGGTTTTTTTGAATTGATAGTAGCGGACCGCCGCAGGTTCAATCGAATCTGCCAGACAGATCATTTCTCTCCACATGATGGCGGTAGGCCGCCATGTCTCTTTCAGCCGCGAAGTTGCCACTAGGCAACAGCTCACCTATACTGGCAAAAATTGAGGCAATCGAGTCATCTTACACAAAAACTTTCTTCGCTTTTATCTTCTCAAAGCCCTTACCTGTCCAGTAGGATGCAAATTCCCCACCACTACCAATATCTTAGGTTTAGGGTACCCAGGGATGCATAGGAAAACAAGCCTTGGACATGCGCCCCCAGCCTCGAAGGTGCAAT
>JALVSV010000049.1 GCA_027024125.1 Methylothermaceae bacterium
GCACTATAATTGCTTTAGGACTTTGTGAATACAACTTCATACCGAGATATCCAATCCATGAGTGAGCGTTTCACTTTCTTCTCCTTCAGTGGCAGGATGCGTATTCTGCATCTGACCTGGCTGGCTTTTTTCATCAGCTTTTTCGTCTGGTTCAACCACGCTCCACTGTTGGCCACGATCCGCGAGGAGTTTGGTCTGAACACGCAACAGGTCAAGGCCCTGTTGATTCTCAACGTTGCCATGACCATACCGGCGCGGATCATCGTCGGCATGCTGGTGGACCACTTCGGCCCCAAACGGGTGTTCTCCGCCCTGTTGTTCCTCGCCAGTCTGGTCTGCTTCGCCTTCGCCTCGGCGCAAAGCTATGAACAACTGGCCCTGACCCGGTTTCTTTTGGGTTTCGTCGGTGCCGGCTTCGTCATCGGCATCCGCATGATCAGCGAATGGTTTCCGGCCCGCGAAGTGGGCTTGGCAGAAGGCATCTACGGTGGCTGGGGCAACTTCGGATCGGCAGGTGCCGCCCTGGTCCTGCCGACCCTGGCACTACTCTATGGTGGAGAGAATGGCTGGCGCTACGCCGTCGCCATTACCGGCGGGGTCGCCCTGGTCTATTCGGTGATCTATTTCTTCTCGGTCTCCGACACCCCCAAAGGCTCGACCTATTTCAAGCCGAAGAAAACCGGTGCCATGGAGGTCAGCTCGGTGGGAGACTTCTTCTTCTACCTGCTGATGAACCTGCCCCTGTACCTTGCGCTGGCATTGCTGACCTGGAAGCTCACCAGCCTGAACCTGTTCACCGCCGCCCTGGCCAATCTGCTCTACATCGGCCTGAGTCTGCTGTATGCCTATCAGGTCTACCACGCGATCAAGGTCAACCACCGGGTGTTCAGGGAACCGGTGCCGGAATTCGACCGCTACAAGTTCCGGCAGGTGGCGATCCTCAACCTGGCCTACTTCATCGCCTTCGGCTCGGAACTGGCGGTGGTGTCGATGCTGCCGTTGTTCTTCAAGGACACCTTCGATCTCAGCCTGGTGATGGCGGGAATGCTGGCTTCCGGTTTCGCCTTCATGAATCTGGTGGCCCGACCCAGCGGTGGCCTGTTCAGCGACAGGTTCAGCCGCAAGGTGACTCTGCTCATCCTTATGACCGGCGTGGGTATCGGTTATCTGACCCTGAGCCGGATCGACAGCAGCTGGCCTCTGATCCTGGCGGTCGCCGCCACCATGATGTGTTCCTTCTTCGTCCAGGCGGCGGAAGGGGCGGTATTTGCCATGGTACCGCTGATCAAACGCCGCCTCACCGGCCAGATAGCCGGTCTCACCGGAGCCTACGGCAATGTGGGGGGGGTGGTGTTCCTGACCGTCTATTCCTTCGTGGACGCCCATACCTTCTTCCTGGTGATCGCAGGTGCCGCCTTGGTGGGTATGGTCTCTGCGTTGTTCTTGGAGGAACCGAAAGGGCATATGGCCGAAACCTTGCCTGATGGAACCGTACAGATGATCGAGGTCGAATAAGACGGGTTCGTATCCACAGACCTTCCCCTGTTTGGCGCAGGCACCATTGTCACCTGCGCCTTTTTTTACGGAATCACTCATGGCTGAATTTGAACTGGAAATCGGGCAATATTCGGAAACCGGCCGCAAAAAAGAAAACCAGGATTCCTTCGGCGTACTGATCCCCGATGAGCCTGAGATCTCCTACAAAGGGATCGCCGCCGTCATCGCTGACGGTGTCAGCGGCTGCGAGAACGGCAAGATGGCAAGCGAGAGTTGTGTCAAGAGCCTGCTCCATGATTATTATGCCACCCCCGACTCCTGGAGCGTCAAACGCTCGGTGGAAAAAGTGCTGCTGGCCACCAACCGCTGGCTCCACGGTCAAGGCAGCCAGCCGGGGACATTGGCCAGCACCCTCAGCGCCCTGATCGTCAAGTCCAATACCGGCCATCTCTTCCACATCGGTGACAGTCGCATCTGGCGCCTGAGAGGAGGCCGTCTCGAACAGCTGACCCAGGACCATTGCTGGGGTAGCGGGGGCAACCAGTACCTGTCGCGGGCCATGGGCATCGACCTGAGACTGGACATCGACTACCGCACCCTGCCGGTCGAACCGGGAGACATCTTCATCTTCACCAGCGACGGGGTCCACGAGTACGTGAGTACCGAAACCATCGCCGATGCGGTTCAGAACCGCGACAACCTTAACCAGGCTGCCGAAACCCTGGTCCGGGCGGCCTGGGAGGCCGACAGTCCGGACAACCTGACCTGCCAGATCGTCCGTTTCATCAACCTGCCCGTTCCCAGTGAACAGGAGGTTCTGCTCAAGCTCTCAGAACTCCCCTTCCCTCCCTTGCTGGAAGCGGGAATGAAATT
>JALVSV010000050.1 GCA_027024125.1 Methylothermaceae bacterium
GGGGGGGCGACCACCGAACGATTCACGGGACTCGGCCTGTCCTCCATCCATTCTCGTTGGATGGCGACGGTTTTATACAACGAATCGCAGCTGGTCTATCCCGACGAGGCATGGATCGATGCAGAGCTGCGGCCCGGAGATGGCGTCGATCCACCCATCGACCCGATTCCCGGGTTAGCCTCTTCCATCCCTTTTCAAGGGGGGGAGGACCGTTACACCGACATCGAACCGGCCGATTTTTTCGACGACGGCTGGGTGCTGGGAGATCCTGAACCCGGGAACGGAGTCCATGCCCTGACCCACCTGCCGGATCTGGCCACCGTGGTGGTGCCCGACCTTTACGTCCCCGAATCCTTGCCCGGGCAACAACCGGTGCACGACATTCCCTCATTGGCCGGACCCGACTTCAGGCCCTGCGTCGAAGTCAAGGAAGGCCCTGGCGCCACCGTGGATAAAACCCACGGGCTGGATGGCCTGTTGCTCGATCCCTCGGTCCCCGAAGATCTGGAAACGATTGTGACTTTGCAGCAGAAATTGGTCTACCTGGCCGATCAGCTGCAACGGTTCGTCGTGCTGCTGGATGTACCTCCAGGGTTGGAGAAAAAACGTGTGCTGCGTTGGCGCTCCCGGTTCCGTTCCTCTTATGCCGCGGCCTATCATCCATGGCTGATGATCGCCAGTCCCGAAGACCTGCGCGACAATTTGATTCTCATCAACCCGTCCGCAGCTGCCGCTGGCATTATCGCCAGACAGGAAATTGCGTTTGGCGTCCCCCACGGACCGGCCAACGTGATTGTGGCGGGCGCGGTCAAAGTCGAACGCCGTATCCCACCAGCCCTACACGACGAACTCCATCCTCAAGGCATCAACGTATTTCTGCAGGAGCGCGACGGGGTGCGCCTGACCGCCGCCCGCACCCTGAGCCGGGACAGTGACTACCGGCAATTGTCGGTGCGGCGCTTGATCATCATGCTACGCCGTGCACTGGAACAACAGATGACATGGCTGGTGTTTGAGCCCAACGGACCGCTGCTCTGGTCCGATGTGCGCCATTTGATCGGAAATTATTTACGCCGCCTCTACAACGGTGGTGCTTTCAAGGGGGACACCGAAGAGGAGGCCTTCTTCGTGCGTTGTGACGAGACCCTGAATTCTCAGCGGGTGATCGATGCCGGGCAATTGATCGCCGAGATCGGCGTTGCTCCTGCCGAGCCTCTGGAATTCCTCGTGGTACGAATCACCCGGGGAGGTGACGGAACTTTGACCCTTGGAGATCAGGTCCATGGCTGAAAATGCTTCACCCTCCAACTCCTCCCATTTGGTCACCACATTTCGCTTCGAGATCAAGCTGCGCCGTTCCGCCCAGATCATCGCCGGTTCCAATCTCACTACGGGAGAGATACCGACTGGAAATGACGTTCTGGGAGACGGTGCCTTTCAGGAATGTTCGGGACTGGAAATTGAAATGGATATCCAGGAATACCAGGAAGGCGGCAGAAACGATGGTGTCATTCGCCGTATTGGCCGGGCCAAATACAGCAACATTGTCCTCAAGCGCGGCATGTTCTACGGCGAAGGCGAAAGGGCCAACCGGGATCTATGGCGCTGGCTCCAGGATATCGTGGCAGGCAAACGGCCAATCGCCCGCTACGACGGCATCATTGAAGTGAAGAGCCCCGACGGTAGCGAAGTTTTGGCGACCTGGGTGTTCGATCGGGGGCTGCCGGCCAAGATCCAGGGGCCCCAGCTCAATGGCAAGAGTGGAGACATCGCCATCGAGGAACTGCATATCGCCCATGAAGGACTACGTCTGGTGGAAACGCCATGAGCCAGTTAGAGAAGGCCAAACTTCAGGAAATCGACAAGAACGACCAGCCGAAAGGCGAGGCTGACGTGGTGCAATTCAACCCTTCGTCGTTGAAACTCAAGCTCACCAACAGCATTGAAGGTGGTCAATCCCGAGGCAAGCAGCGCCGGCAACAGAATGCCAAGAGTTCAACCGTGCTCACCGTTGAGCTGATTTTCGACTCCGCTGACGAGGACAACAACAATCAGGACAATCGGGACAAGCCGTGTTTTTTGATTGTCCGTTTCCTCCTTGTCGGACATCTCGCCGTGCCGTGGGCGATAATTGGTTCAGACGATCAATGTGTTTGTCTAGTGACGGAGAGCGGCTCCGGACAAAGGCTGCTGGCTGGGAGAGAGGGAGAGGAGACAGAGGGAGAGAGAAGATGGTGCCAGGTGACCGTGCCATTAATGTGGCGGTCACGAACGGGCCGAGCTTAGAATAAATGTCTGCTTCTTTATCACGACATCGTCAGCTGAAGGCGGATGGCATTTGTGGAGATTGGGAGATGAGTAAACAC
>JALVSV010000051.1 GCA_027024125.1 Methylothermaceae bacterium
GCATAGACCATCACCGATGCTCCGGCGGTTCCACTCATCGCGTATCGGCCGTCACCGTCCGCCTGGCGTTTCTCCTGACCGAAAAAGAAAGGCCGGAATCCAACGATTCCGGCCTAATGCATCTACGTCCATGTAAGCTCCAACAACCTGGAAATTCATTCACCCTTGTCGAGGGTCGTGGTGACGGATTCGTCCACCGCCTCCTTTACCTCCTTCGCTTTCTGCTCCACTTCCAGCGCGGCCTGATCCACGGCAGATTCGGTGGAAGCCTTGGCCTTTTCCACCGTTTCGGCCACTTCCTCCGAAACCTGTTCACCTTGTTGTTTCAGGCTTTCCCCCATTTCGGAAAGGGTTTGCTGAGTGGCGGTGGCCGCCTCGCCGGCAGCCTGTTCTGTCGTGGCAATGGCCTCATCGATTTTCTGGCCTACGGTTTCACCCTCTCCCTGGACATCCTGACCGGCTTTCTGGGCCACATCCTCAGTCGCCTCGACGGCTTGAGATGTCACTTCAACGGGGCTCTGTCCACCAGCCATCTCAGTGGTGGCAGGGGCCTGCCCCGCTTTGCCAACCTGTTCCTGCTCCTTGTTGCATGCCGACAACACGATCAAACCACTTAAGACAAAGTACAACATATAACGCATGATCCGATTCCTCCTGATGGTTTCGTTCATCTTGAATTCCGCGGGCACTCAGGGCCCGCCTTGGTTTTCCATCCCCTCAGAGAGACCAAGATGCACGTTCGCAACGAGGGGATGCTTGAAGACAAACAGTATCAGTCACTCCGTCTCCTCACGACAGGGTAAGGATGAATGGAGTCACTCAACCATCACACCAGAACCAGCCACCGACTGCAAGCCCGATTTCACCCCTGCAAGGGGAGAAACGCCTACTCCTCTTTGGTATAACCCTTAGCGCTTTAGTCCATTTCCCGATGCCTAAGGGTCTATGATGGCCTCCTGCCATTGGCATGCTTCAAAGTTATGGGGAGGAGGGATCAGCCCGCCCTCTTTCGTCACCATCGTCTTCCAGGGGAAGTTTTTTGAATAAAACCCCAGCAACCCCCCCACTGACAGCCAAAGGGTGGACGAGGACGGTACGGAATTCCCCGTATTAAAATTTGGACTGATCCGGCCAATCAATAATCAAGCTTTTTGGGTGTCCCTCTACAGAAGGGGGAAGTAGCGCCTGCCTTGTCGCTTTTTTATTACCCGTAACGTCAGGTTTTTTTACAATTTCCCGAGGTGTGTTTCACTGACAGCCAATGGAATTTACAAGTATTTGTAATTCAGGAAGAAATTCCGCTTGGCATACAACATGCTTTAATAATAACTAATCAGTCCTTTTTTATTTCTCACAAAGCGGGGTCGGTCATGAAAACTTTTATCAGATATTTAGCCATGGGGTGCCTCCTGGGCCTGGGATTATTCACCCTGCCCGCCAACGCCCAATTGATGAAATGCAGTGATGTTTCTACAGGTGATACTCACCCTGATGGACTGAACGTCTCAGATGTGACCTTCGGACTGTCCACGCTGACAGGCAATGCTGCAAATGATTGTTACGGGGTATATAGCACTCAGGGGGGCGCACCTTCACATATATTGAATGCCTTCAATACCGCATGGCCAGATTCCTGGGAATTCCTGGTCAAGGACGATAGCGATGGCGACGAACTTATGGGCAACTTTGCTGGTATAAAATTCACACTCTCGACTACTAACGTACCTTCCTCAACATCCGGGAATTGGACACTCCAGTGGGAAGCAACAGCAGCAGGCGCCTTGCCCTCCAGCTTTGATATCGGAGTGGCTATCAAGGCTTCCAACCAAGCAGCCAACTACTTCTTTGACGACCTGGTATTTCCTATCAGTCCAACCTCAAGCAATGGTAGTTGGGAGGTTACGTATAAAAACAATGGCGGTCAGATCCCAGCAATCTCTGGACTGTGGATCTACATTCGAAATGGAAGCAGCACACCACCCATACCCCCCAACCCGGCGCCGGAACCCGGCATCCTCTGGCTTCTGGCCACGGGGCTTCTCGGCTTTCGTTTCGCAGCAAAGAAACGCAGCTAGATCAAAAGAAAGATTGATTGCACCAGCCAAAAGAAAGCCGGTCTTCCGACCGGCTTTCTTCGTTTTGGACAGGCGACAAACGCTTATTTCTGTTTGTCCCCAATGTAGGCACTGCATAAAGCAGGTCCGATCACCTTTTGTACACAGTCACCGACTGACTGCTCTGGTTGCCCGCTGCGTCCCGAGCTTTTACCTCGATGGTGTGCGCCCCCGAAGACACCCTCCTGGTTCTCCAGGTATAGTTCAGTGAAGAAACACCGGATGCCTTCAGAACCCCGTCAATATA
>JALVSV010000052.1 GCA_027024125.1 Methylothermaceae bacterium
GCTGTGAGATGCGGTTCAGGTTCTCAAGAAGACGGCCTGTGCCGGGGGTGCAGCCGGTAGGGGAGAGTACCTCGAGATCGATAGGGTCGGAGTTACAGATTCAGCGCCAAGGAAAAGCCGGGTGTTTTATTGGCTTTAGACAGTTGAATTTGCGCGATTTTTTGGTTTTTGCAGCAGGGGAATTGGCGAAATCAAGTTGATCTGACCCCTTCGATCAAATCATAAATCCTTGGGAAACGAAAGGAAGATAGGCACATGACAACCTGTGGCACAACCTAGCACTCTTTCAAGGTAACAAACAGATCCGGAGGAATACCCGTCTCTAACCCGAACAGACGTTGTCAAGCGATACTTGCCTTTGCGCACCGGTGGTGCTGTGAGATGCGGTTCAGGTTCTCAGGCAAACGGCCTGTTCCGGGTCACGTAGTCGGTAGGAGAGAGTATCTCGGAAATGTAGGTCATTTTTCAGTTTCCAGGGCGAGTCAATTTTGCTTTTTTGCTAACAAGCGCCTGAATTTGCGCGGTTTTTCCCGTGTCAGGGGGGGCGAAATCAAGTTGATCCGACCCCTTCGATCCGACCCCTTCGATCCGCGGAAGGATGGCGCTGGCGTGACATCTGCCGCCGCTTCGGCTGCGATCGCACGACGGCCTGGCGGCGATGGCAGCGGGCCTTGGCCGTGGTCGCTGGTCACCTGAACGGATGATTTTGTCCAGCTTTAGTTATCATCTGCTGATAACTTTGGTAATATCAGGTTGAGTCCACCAACGGTTCAAGCAACCGGCGCAAACGCGAAAGGCATGCCATGAAGCAGACCGTAGAAGCCATCATCGATGAGCGGGGCCGTGTTCGATTGGTCGAGCCCGTAGAGGTCAAGGGTGTACACCGCGCCTTGGTGACCATCCTGGACGAGGCTCCGGCCGAAATTGACGAAACCACCCAACTCTCTGAAAGATCCCTTGGGGAGGACTGGCTGAAGCCGGAAGAGGATGAGGCATGGGTCCACTTGCAGTCGGCGAAGTAGTCCTCGTTCCTTTTCCCTTTTCCGATCTGTCGGCCTCCAAGCTGCGCCCGGCGCTGCTTCTTGCCCATGCCGGGCGAGAGGATTGGTTATGTCTGCAGATCACCAGTCGTCCTTATGCCGACCCATTTGCAATCGAAATCACACCGGATGATTTTGCGCATGGGTCATTGCAACGGGTGAGCTACATCCGCCCTGGAAAGGTATTCACGGCGCACCAAAGCCTGTTTCAGGGTAGTGTTGGACGGATCAATCCCGACAGGCTGGAACAGGTAAGAAGCCGTGTCGTTGAGCTGATCCAAAAAGGGAAATCGCCCGACTGAGTTGTTCGTCGCGGGAAGATGTTGACAGAGACAGTGTGATGACGGCGAAAACCATCGTGATTGGCATCATGCCGCAGGAAAAGATTCGGGAGCGAATGCGTTCGATCGCACGCGGCGAGTACAAGCCCAAGCCGGGAGAGCCTCAAGTGTGGTTTGCCTCCATGAGATCGGTTGCCGAGGTGCTGAGCGACGAGAACCGCGCATTGTTGAAGGTGATCCAGGAGACGAAGCCGGTTTCCATCTCGGAACTGGCTCGTGCAACGGGTCGTGCGCCAGGGAACCTGTCGCGCACGCTGAAGACGATGGCGCGATATGGCATCGTCGAATTGCGGAAGGAAAAGCGCACGGTGCGGCCGGTCGCTAAGGCGACGGAGTTCAGGATCATCGCGGCATAAAGGCAAGAGATCGATAGGGTCGGAGTTACAGATTCAGCGCCAAGGAAAAGCCGGGTGTTTTATTGGCTTTAGACAGTTGAATTTGCGCGATTTTTTGGTTTTTGCAGCAGGGGAATTGGCGAAATCAAGTTGATCTGACCCCGTTGATTGCAGTGGCAGACTAATGGGTGACCCCTGACCATGTCCGGGTTTGACGGATGCAGCAAATTGAGCTACAAACGTAGCTTTATTTGCTACAAAGAGGTGGTCATGTCTCGATTGGCAGACCTGTTGTTCAAGGATTACCGCCGCCGCGTGCTCGGGCTGTTGCTGCTGCATCCGGACAGGAAATATCACGTACGGGAAATCGCCCGCCTGACTGGCACCGTGGCGGGTACCTTGCACAAGGAGTTGGCCCGCCTGGCGGAAGCAGGGGTGTTGGTCAAGGAAACCGTGGGCAATCAGGTCCAATACAGCGCGAACCGCGACTGCCCGATTTTCGGGGAGCTGGCCAGTATCCTGCGCAAGACGTCCGGCGTCACAGATGTGCTGGCGGAAGCGCTGGCGGCGATTGCCGACAGAATCGATACAGCCCTTGTTTTTGGTTCCATGGCAGCCGGCAAGGAGACCACCGACAG
>JALVSV010000053.1 GCA_027024125.1 Methylothermaceae bacterium
GATAGCCGTATCCCTGCCAATGAGGTGGTGGGATTGCTACCGGGAGAGTTGTTCGTCCATCGCAATGTGGCAAATCTGGTGATTCACACCGACATGAGTCTGCTTTCAGTGCTCCAGTATGCGGTGGAAGTGTTGCAGGTCAAGCATATCATCGTCTGTGGTCATTATGGTTGTGGTGGGGTGATGGGTGCGATGAAGGGGGATACGTTGGGGCTGATCGACAACTGGCTGCGTTTTATTAAAGATATCTATCATAGTAACGAGGATCTTTTGGAATCACTTTCGGAAGAGCAAAGAGCCGACAGGCTCTGTGAACTGAATGTGATCCAGCAGGTGGCCAACCTCGCTCATACCACCATTGTCCAGGATGCCTGGCAGCGGGGGCAGCGCTTGGCCGTTCACGGCTGGATCTATGCCATCAAAGATGGATTGTTGCGGGACCTGAATGTCTGCATCAGCAGTCCGGATCAGTTAACAGAGATTTATAGAATGGAAGCAAGGATTGTCTGAATGGCTGACCAGAGAGGCTGTTTCGGTTCTCCCAGTGTGCCTGCAAGTTTTTCCTGATCTGACTGACGTGTTTTCTGTCTGTTCAGAGTCAGGGCAGGAGAATTGGATGTTATGTTCTGAGGTTGGGGACGTAGAAGCCCTTCCGGCTATACCAAGGGGTTTCGTAGCAGTAAAAGATCTTGACAGCCCTTGGGGCTACTGTCATGGTTATCGCTTTTATTCGTTAACCCTGAATTCAGATCGCTCTGAATCCTATCAAGGCTCCATTGAGTCAATCCCATGAACAAATCGTGGCCTTGCAGGATGCAGACCCAGACCAATGACTCAATCCATGGCCCAATACTTCCAGATTCATCCAGAAAATCCGCAGCCACGCCTGATCAAACGGACGGTGGAAATCCTCCGGGATGGAGGCGTGATCGTCTATCCCACCGATTCCTCCTATGCGCTGGCGTGTCGACTCGATGACAAGCGGGCGCTGGAGAGAATTCGGCGTATCCGTCATTTGGGGGAAAAGCACAACTTTACTTTGGTCTGTCGTGACCTTTCCCAGGTCGCTCAATTCGTCCGGGTGGGCAACGAGGCCCATCGGTTGATCCGGGCCTTGACTCCGGGTCCTTACACCTTCGTGCTCAAGGCAACCCGGGAAGTCCCCCGTCGCTTTCAACATCCCAGCCGTAAGACAGTGGGTATTCGTATCCCGGCTCATCCGGTGGCCCAGGCTATTCTTGAAGAGTTGGAAGAACCCATTTTCAGCACGACTCTGATTCTTCCAGAAGAAACACAAGCCCTGGAAGACCCCGCTGAAATCCGTGAGCGGCTTGAAAAACAGGTGGATCTGGTCATCGACGCGGGCATCATTCCCTATGAACCAACCACTATCATTAACATGAGTGACGATAGACCCGAGGTGGTGCGCCATGGTAAGGATGATGGACGTCTACAATCTTTGTTGGGATAGGAATACAAGATGGAAGAATTGACTCTGGCGCAAAAAATTGCGGTTTGGGTGCTACCGATTCTGTTTGCAATCACCCTGCATGAAGTAGCTCATGGATGGATTGCCTGGCTTTTGGGTGATGATACAGCCAAGCGGTTGGGACGTTTGTCCGTGAACCCATTACGTCATATCGATCCGGTGGGGACTGTGGTGGTACCGCTGGTGATGCTATTGCTGGGTGGGTTCATCTTTGGATGGGCAAAGCCGGTACCGGTGGATTTCGGCAGGTTGCGCAATCCCAAACGGGATATGGCATTCGTCGCTTTGGCGGGGCCTGGCGCCAATTTCTGCATGGCTTTGGGTTGGGCCATGCTGGCCAAACTGGGGATCTGGCTGGAATGGCCCTTTGTTTCGGTCCCGCTCATATACATGGGGGCAGCCGGAATCTTCTTCAATCTGATTCTGATGATTCTGAATCTGTTGCCCGTGCCACCTTTGGATGGCGGGAGGGTATTGGTGGGGGTTCTTCCCGATCGCTGGGCGGCCATGGTGGCCCAGCTGGAACCCTATGGTATGCCCATCTTGTTGTTGCTTCTGGTCACCGGCATGCTGGGCAGAATTCTCGGGCCGGTCATCTATAGCATGCAGGGGTTCTTCTTTTCCCTGGCCGGCTTGTCATGACAGCCAATGAGGTCATTGCTACCGTTCACGGTAGTCCGCTGACCGAGCTGCCTGAGAATCTCTATATTCCCCCCGAGGCACTGCAGGTCATTCTGGAGGAGACCTTTGAGGGGCCCATGGATTTGCTGCTATATCTCATCCGGCGCCGCAATCTGGATATCATGGCGGTTTCTATTGCCCAGGTGACCGAACAATACCTC
>JALVSV010000054.1 GCA_027024125.1 Methylothermaceae bacterium
GGTGAACCGGCCACATCGCCACGAATCGCGCCAGCTCGGGCACCGCCGGACTGGCTGGAAGTCGATTTTGATCAAACGATTCCCGATGAATCGGAACAGGCAGAACCTGTCCCGGAATTCGAGTTTGATCCGACCGTAAGCTGGTAGTAGCAGCACGGTACTCATGCCTGTCGGCCATTCTGACCGGCAGAGGTTCTCTTGTGCGCATCTTTCAGATAACGGGCTCCAGCACCCGTCTACGCTCAAAAATCCCCCGCTGTTTGACTCTACACCCCTCAGATCTCCTTCGATCCATAGGAAACAATGAAAAAGTCTTGCCAAACAGGACCGCCCTTGGATATCGTTTGCCCGAGGATAGGTCGGATAAAGGTGTTGAACTTCCTATCCATAAGCAGACCACCTGCCCCGGGACTGAATAGATGACGGAGTCCTGCATTGGAAGAGGCTCCGTCTGTCTCCGTTTGATAAAGCATGGCATCATTGATGCCTCCGCTTACTTTCCAATACAGAATTCCGCAAATATCTGTCCCAGAAGATCATCACTCGTCACCTCTCCAGTGATCTCACCTAGAACCCTCTGGGCCAAGCGCAGATTTTCCGCTGCCAACTCAAAGGCGTTCCCCCGCACCAACTCATCCGCGGCAGAGCGCAGGAATTGCAAAGTCTGATCCAGCGCTTCAAGATGACGGCGACGGGCAGATATCACATCTTCAGCTTCGGCCTCGAAACCCATGCAGTGTTTCAAATGAGTCCTCAAAAGTTCCAAACCCTGGCCGGTCTTAGCGGACAAATACACTACCGCCCCGGTTTCGCCGGTTTCGACCCGTGACGTCTCCCCGGACAAATCGACCTTGTTGTACACTTTGGTCACCGGAATATTTTCGGGCAATTCGGCAACGGTCGCCCAGGCTTCCATGGGACGACACGAGTCCACGACCAAGAGGATCCTGTCAGCACTGTTCATCGCCTCCTTTGCCCTGCGCATACCCTCACGCTCGATGACGTCGCCACCTTCCCTCAGACCTGCAGTGTCGATCACATGAAGTGGCATGCCGTCGATCTGGATGCGCTCTCTCAGCACATCCCTGGTAGTCCCGGCGATATCGGTCACGATAGCAGTCTCACGTTCAGCCATTGCGTTGAGCAGACTTGACTTGCCGGCATTGGGTGGACCAGCGATGACAACGGTCATCCCTTCTTCCAACAGCCGTCCCTGTTCCGCCCTGGATCGCAGTCGTCCCAGTTCCCCAACCACTGCCTGCAAAGTGGCCGATATCTCCTGCTGATCGATCAAATCGATGTCTTCGTCGGAAAAATCGATGGCCGCCTCCACCTGAACCCTGATGGCAGTAAGAGATGTTACCAATGCATGGATGTTTTGCGAGAAAGTCCCTTCCAGCGATCTTTGGGCCGCCCGGGCCGCCTGCCCGGATGTACTATCGATCAAAGAGGCGACAGCTTCGGCCTGGGCCAGATCGAGCCTGCCGTTCAGAAATGCCCGTTGGGTGAATTCCCCCGGTCTGGCGGGACGGGCACCCAGCTGGAACAGCCGCTGCAACAACATCTCGACTATGACCGGACTACCATGACAATACAGCTCCAGCATGTCCTCGCCGGTATAGGAACCGGGCCCTTGAAAATACAGACTCAGCCCGCGGTCGATCACTTCCCCGGAGTCATCGAGGAAAGGAACATAATGGGCATGACGGGGTGTGAGATTCTGCCTGCCTGTCAACGGCAGGACCAGGGCATCGAGACCGGAACCTGAGACCCGCACCATCGCCACCGCCCCCCGTCCGGGAGGGGTGGCGGGTGCGGCGATGAGGTCATCTGTCGGGATCAAGTCTTTGCTGCACCTTCGATCTGGCGGTTGATCACCCACTGCTGAATGATGGAGAGGGTGTTGTTGACCACCCAGTAGAGCACCAGACCGGCAGGGAAGAATGCGAAGAAGACGGTGAAGATCACAGGGAACATCTTCATGACCTGGGCCTGGACGGGATCTGTGGGCGGCGGACTCAGCTTCTGCTGGATCCACATGCTAATCCCCATGAGCAGCGGAAGGATAAAATAAGGATCCTTGGATGTCAGATCGGTCAGCCACAGAACGAAAGGTGCCTGGCGCAGTTCAACACTTTCCACCAACACCCAGTAAAGGGAGATGAAGACCGGAATCTGCACCACGATAGGCAGGCAGCCGCCCAGGGGATTGACCCTTTCTTCCCGGTAAAGCTGCATCAGAGCTTCATGGAATTTCTGCTTGTCGTCTCCAAAACGCTCCTTGAGAGCCTGCATGCGCGGCTGTAGTCTGCGCATCTTGGCCATGGACTTGTAACTGGCCGCCGACAATGGGAAGAAGATGGCCTTGATGACCACAGTGGTGCAGATGATGGCCCAGCCCCAGTTGCCGAGGAAGGAGAAGAATTTGCTCATCAACCAGAAGATGGGTTCGGCGATGAAAGTGAAGATGCCATAATCGACGGTCAGCTCCAGCCCCGGCGCAACGGTCTCCAGAACGTCCTGCAGTTTGGGGCCGATGTAATAGCGGGTACTGAATTGACTGGTTTCACCAGGCGACACCCGGTATTCCGGAGAGTAGGAACCGACGATGTACACTTCCTCAGGCATGGCCTTGGTGTAGAAATGGTTGATCTGTTCCTTCGGCGGCAACCAGGCGGCAAGGAAATAATGCTCTACCATGGCACACCATCCACCTTCGGTTTCCCAGTTGCGTGGCAGATCCCTGATATCGTCGAAATCAATCTTCTCGTAAGGGTCATTTGCAGTATGACAGGCAACCCCGGTATAGGTACGTATAAAGGTATTGCCGCCGGACTTGACGGGACGCTTACGTTTCAACTGACCGTACTGCCTTGCTGTCCAGGGAACCTGGGACAGATTATGTACCTGGTAGTCGATCCTGACCTCATAACTGCCGGGTTCGAAAATGAATGTCTTGACGATCTCGACCCCTTCCCCCCGCCATACCAAGGGGACCTTGAGAGACTGCGCACCTTCCATCACGTAGTCCTGCCGCTGCGCCTCCCAGACATTGGTATGCCTGGGTGCAATACGCTCGTCCCCGAGGAACCCGGTCTGGGTGACGAACAACTTCTCCAGCTCGGGGGTCAGCAACCGGACCGGTTCATCAGGCTTGTCCTTGGAGACAGGATACTTGAGCAAATCGACTGTCTGGATATCTCCCCCTGCCAGATCGATCTCGACCCGAATCACATCGGTCTTCACACTGACCTTGCCAACCGCAGACATCTCAGCCACACCGGGGGTCCGTGCTTCAGCCTGCGGGCCGCCAACCACATCCCCTCCAGTCTGCTTCTGTACACCAGCCTGTCTCTGGAGCCCGGGTGGTTTTGGCCCATAATCCTGCTGCCAGGCAGCCCAAAGCATATAGCCTGTCAACACCAACATGACAAAGAGAAAAAATCTGAGATTATCCATTTTTTGTTATACCAAATTACTCTGGAACAGGGTCATGCCCACCAGGATGCCATGGGTGGCAACGCAACAGACGAAGTACCGCCAACCACGTCCCCCGCAAGACGCCAAAACGCTCAATTGCCGTGAGGGCATAAACCGAGCAGGTGGGATGGAAACGGCACTGGTTCCCAAGCCAGGGACTGAGAAAAAAGCGGTAACCACGAATGAGCGCGATCAGGAGGATGCTGAGTCCACGGTCCATTGTTGCCAGTGCCTTGCTAACGATTTCCATAGATCCTTTCCCTCGGCGTTGACTGCTGCGGATCGCGCCATGACAATGAAATCTGCAGCGGGCAAACGACTGCGATTTACCCGGAAGCTTTCGCGTACCAACCGCTTGATCCGATTGCGCCCTGTCGCCTTATTGATCCTGCGCTTGGAAATTGCCAAACCCAATCGCGCATGACCTATATCGTTAGGACGCATCAAGATAGTAAAATACTTGTCTGCAGAAACCTTGGGGTCTTGGAAGACGCGTTCGAATTCCGCCGCCTTCAAAAGCCGAAAAGCTTTGGGAAATCCGTAACCCGCCTGGCCCAAGGATATCAGGCGGAAAGCCTGGCCCGGCCTTTCGACCGCCTGGAAGCAATCACTTTACGCCCCCCCCTGGTACGCATACGGGCACGGAACCCATGGGTTCTGGCACGACGGATCTTGCTGGGTTGAAAGGTTCTTTTCATCGGTAAACCCTTTAATTATTTGAAAACACTGAAAAAAAAGACATAGAAATATACTCCAGACCAGGTTGTAATGTCAATGCTGTGAGCGCTTGGCAAATCCGGTATAGTATTCTTCCGGTCAACGCGGCAACCTCGTCTTCGCGCCCCCGGATCGACAGTTCAATCCCACAGAAGCAAGGTCCTATCCCATGAGCAACCTCTGGAACCGGTGTATCCAAAAACTTGAACACGAAATTCCGCCACAACAGTTCAACACCTGGATCCGCCCCTTGCAGGCTGAAGAAAACGGGATGGAACTACGTCTGCTGGCCCCCAATCAATTTGTACTGGAGTGGGTACAAAAAAACTTCCTGGATCAGATTGAGGCGGCTTTGCCCAGCAACAGCGGTCAAGCGCCTCAGGTGATTCTGGAAATCGGAAATCGGAAAAAAACGGCCGAAGAAGCCCCGACCCGACCGGATTTTGGCGCCAAAGGCCAGAAACCCCGCAAGAAGAAAGCTGGCGCCAATAACCTCAATCCCGCCTTTACTTTCGCTACCTTTGTCGAGGGGAAATCCAATCAGTTCGCCAAGGCGGCAGCTGCCCAAGTGGCCGAAAATGTCGGCCGTGCCTACAACCCGCTGTTCATCTATGGCGGTGTAGGGTTGGGCAAGACTCACCTCATGCACGCCATCGGCAATCTGATTGTGGAGCGCAATCCCGGTGCCAGCGTGGTGTACCTGCATTCCGAACGTTTCGTCTCAGACATGGTCACCGCGCTACAGCACAATGCCATCAATGCGTTCAAGGATTACTACCGCTCGGTGGATGCATTGTTGGTGGATGACATCCAGTTCTTTGCTGGCAAGGAACGTTCCCAGGAGGAATTCTTCCATACCTTCAACACCTTGCTGGAAAACAAGCATCAGGTGGTTCTGACCTGTGACCGCTATCCCAAAGAGATCGAAGGACTCGAGGAAAGGCTCAAATCCCGATTTGGATGGGGCCTGCCGGTAGCCATCGAACCCCCGGATCTGGAGACCAGAGTCGCCATTTTGATGAGCAAGGCCCAACAGTGGGGTGTCGATCTGCCCGAGGATGTCGCCTTTTTCATCGGCAAACGGATCCGCTCCAACGTCCGTGAACTGGAAGGGGCGCTGCGCCGGGTCACAGCCAGAGCCCAATTCACCGGCGATCCCATCACTCTGGTCTTCGCCAAGGAGGCACTCAGGGACCTGATTGCGGTCCAGGACAAATTGATCAATGTGGAAAACATTCAAAAGACCGTGGCGGATTACTATAAGATCCGGGTCTCAGACCTGTTATCCAGTAAACGCACCCGCTCGATCACCCGGCCCCGGCAGATCGCCATGGCGCTCGCCAAGGAACTCACCAACCACAGCCTGCCGGAGATAGGGGAGTACTTTGGCGGCCGCGATCACACCACGGTTCTCCACGCCTGTCGCAAAGTTGGAGAACTGAGGGAGTCCGACAACAAGATCGCTGAAGATTATTCCACTCTGTTACACATGCTCACCAACTGAGTTCAAGCCCGATGCAATTTATCACCACCAGAGACCTGTTGTTCGAGGCTCTGCAAAAAGTCGCCGGTGTCATCGAACGCCGCTCCACCATGCCAATCCTGGCGAACGTCCTGTTGCGCGTTCAAGACGAGCAGTTGATTCTCGTCGGCACCGATCTGGAAATCGAGTTGGTCACCCAAATCAGAGTCAAAGGGGATGCGGGAGCAACCACGGTTCCGGCCAGAAAATTACTGGATATCTGCCGGCTGTTACCCGTCGGCTCCTCTATCCAATGCACCCTCAAGGACGAAAAGACATTGACCGTCAAGGCAGGACGCAGTCGTTTCTCCCTCACCACCCTGCCTGGCGACAATTTCCCTGAATTCAAATTGAAGGGAGAGGAAACGGAGGCCCATATCGGCAGCGAATCGCTGGGAAAGTTACTCAGCAGCACCATGTACGCCATGGCGCAACAGGATGTCCGTTATTATCTCAATGGCTTGTTGCTGGAACTCGATGGCAATCTCATCCATGCCATCGCTTCGGATGGCCATCGCCTGGCCTGGTGCGAACAATTCCTGCAACAACCGGTGGCGGAGCTCAAGCAGCCCATCGTTCCACGCAAGGGGATTCAGGAACTGGCCCGCTTGATCGAGGGTGACGACCAGCCCCTTTCCCTGCATCTCACTGACAATGCGATCCGGCTGGTGCTCCCCAACGTCACTTTTTCCGCCAAGCTGATTGATGGGCGTTACCCGAACTACCGCCGGGTGTTTCCCGATAAAATCAGCCGGGTGATCACCTGTGACCGCCAGGCGTTGAAGGACGCCATCTCCCGAGTATCCATCCTGTCCAACGAACAGTACCGTGGTATCCGTCTGGATTGCTCCGAGAATCTGCTCCGGCTCTCGGCCCACAACCCGGAACAGGAAGAGGCGGAGGAAGTGCTCGAGGTGCTATATCAAGGCGCCCCCTTCAGCGTGGGTCTCAACGCTTCCTATATGACCGATGCAGTTTCCCACCTTCAGGCGGAAACGATTACCCTGTCCTTTGCCGAACAAAATCTGACCTGCCTCATCGAGGACCCCGAAGATCCTGCCGTTCGTTATATCGTCATGCCGATGCGGCTATGACCGATCCTGGGGGCGGTCCATCGCCCCCCTTGAATCGTCATCAATCCGCCTGCCGGCGCAGGAAAGCGGGAATATCCAGATAATCCAGATCTTCTTCCTGTGACGTTGGGATATTCTTTGACGCCAAATTGGGCTGTTTGAGGGTCCTGCCTGGCCTCTGACGGATCACCGTAGGACGGTCCAGCCGGTCATAATCCACTTCGCCATCGTTCTTCTTCTCCACCAATCTGACCGGAGGCTCTGCCGCAGTGGTGGCAACAGCAACGTTGTGGGCATCCTCCAGCCCGGTTGCCACCACCGTCACCCGAATCTCATCCTGCAGTTCGGGATCGATGACGGTGCCCACCACGACCACAGCATCCTCCGATGCAAATTCCTTGACGGTGTCACCCACCACATTGAACTCACCAATGGACAAATCCAGCCCCCCGGTGATGTTGACCAGGATGCCCCTCGCCCCCTGAAGATTGATATCCTCCAGAAGCTTGCTGGCAATGGCATCCTTGGCGGCTTCAAAAGCACGGTTTTCCCCGGTGGCCGAACCGGTACCCATCATCGCCATGCCCATCTCTGACATGACGGTCCGCACGTCTGCGAAGTCCACATTGATCAATCCCGGCCGGGTGATCAATTCGGCAATCCCCTGTACGGCACCCAGCAGCACATCGTTGGCCGAGGCAAAGGCCTGAAGCAGGCTGGCATCACTTCCCAAGACCTGTAGCAGTTTTTCATTGGGAATCGTGATCAGCGAGTCCACATACTGACCCAACTCGCCGATTCCCTGCTCGGCAACCGACTGCCGCTTGATCCCCTCGAAGGGAAACGGCTTGGTCACGACTGCCACCGTCAGAATCCCAAGATCCTTGGCGATTTCCGCAAAGACAGGGGCGGCGCCAGTCCCGGTCCCCCCTCCCATCCCGGCGGTCAGGAAAACCATGTCAGCGCCTTCCATCATCTCATGGATCCGATCGCGGTCATCCATCGCCGCCTGTTTGCCTACCTCAGGATTGGCACCGGCGCCCAGGCCCTTGGTCAACTCCCCCCCGATCTGCAATACCTTAGTGGCGGCCGCCTTGCGAAGGGCCTGCGCATCGGTGTTGGCGCAGATGAATTCCACCCCTTCGATGTTGCTGCTGACCATGTGATCCACGGCATTGCTTCCACCACCGCCGATTCCAATCACCTTGATTACTGCATTCTGGTTAAAATCACTTACCATTTCAAAAGTCATCGTCTTATCTCCTCACCTCAAATGAACAAAAACACCGTCAATCCAATAACCAAACCCTAAAAATTCCCTTGGAACCAGCTGCACATCCGTCTCCACAACGCCTTGAGCCCGGATTCATCGTCTGTCATCCCGAGCGACGTCTGATTTTCGTGTCCGAACAGCAGCAGCCCTACGCCGGTAGCGTAGGCTGGATTACAAATCACATCGGTCAACCCGGTGACATGCCTGGGCATTCCCAGCCGCACCGGCATGTGGAAGATCTCTTCGGCCAGCTCCACCAGTCCTTCGAGCTTGGCGCAGCCACCGGTCAGAACCACACCACCGGCAATCAGGTCATCAAAACCACTGCGCCGCAGTTCCGCCTGGATCAGAAGCAGCAGTTCTTCACAGCGCGGTTCGATGATCTCGGCCAGATTCTGCCGCGAAATCCGCCTGGGAGGACGTTCACCGATACTGGGAACCTCGACCATATCATCGATGTCCGCCAGCTGGGTCAGTGCACATCCATGCTCTATCTTGATTCTCTCGGCATGGAGAATGGGGGTACGCAAAGCGACAGCGATATCGTTGGTGATCTGATCCCCGGCAATGGGTATCACTGCAGTATGGCGAATGGCGCCATCAGTGAAGACTGCGATATCGGTGGTCCCTCCCCCGATGTCCACCAGACACACCCCCAGATTCCTCTCGTCCTCACTCAACACGGCATGGGCGGAAGCCAGCTGCTCGAGGATGATATCTTCCACCTCAAGACCACACCGGCGAATGCACTTGACGATGTTCTGGGCGGCACTGACCGCACCCGTCACGATATGCACCTTGGCCTCCAAACGGATCCCGGCCATCCCTACCGGCTCCTTGATGCCAGTCTGACAGTCGATGATGTATTCCTGGGGCAGCACGTGGAGAAGCCTTTGATCGGCCGGTATCGCCACCGCCTTGGCTGAGTCCAGGACTCTGTCCACATCCATCTGGGAGACCTCCTTGTCCTTGATGGCGACGATGCCATGGGAATTGAGGCTGCGAATGTGGCTGCCAGCGATCCCCACATACACTGCGTGAATCTGAAATCCTGCCATCAGCTCTGCTTCCTCGACAGCACGCTGGATCGACTGTACGGTGGATTCCAGGTTGACCACCACCCCTTTCTTCAATCCCCGGGAGGGGTTGGTACCGATGCCCACGATTTCGATCTCGTTCTCTTCCGGATTGTACTCGCCCACGATGGCAGCCACCTTGGAGGTACCGATATCCAGTCCAACGATAATATTGCGGTTCTTACGTTTAGCCATGTTGTTCCAATTTCAATGTTCTCTCTCCCTGGGTTTTTCCTTCCCGTTGCCACCGCACAGCAAATCCATGCTCATAACGGCCATCCAGTCGCTCGATCTGCTGGCATTTTTCCTTTCCCAGACGCACCATTGCCCGGACCAGTCTGGCGAAAGTGGCCTCCGGAGACACCCGACCCAGTTGAATCTCCGGCCCTCCCCCCAACTTCACCTGCCAACTTCTCCGCGAATCCACTTCCAGCACCTCGATCCGCATCGCCAGAGGCGCCAATGCTTCATTCATTCGCCGATATGCCAGAAACAGGCGCCGGCGATAGTTTTCCGGTCCCTTCAATCTGGGCAGATGACGGTATCCCTGTAAAGTTTCAGGTTGGAACACGTCACCACGTTGATTCAGCAGGGCCCTCTCCCCCCATCTCACCTCTGGCACCTGCTCACGAATAACCAGCTCCAGCGTATCGGGCCATATACGCTGGACAAGGGCATCTTCCACCCAGGCCAGCTTCTCCACGGCTTCCTCTGCCTGTCCCAGATCGACCGACCAGTATCCCTTCAGCAGCGGCTGCAGGACCTGCTGGACTTCCTGAATGTGCAGATGCTGAACCTCTCCCGTCACCCGCACATACCGGAGTGGGTATAAACCCGCCTCCAGATGCCAAATTCCTGCTGCTGACAACATCACACTCACCAACCCCAATCCCCACAGTAATGCTTTACGCCCCGACACTGGTTTCCAGAATCCGCCACACCAATTCGTCGAAGGATAGACCAGCAGCCTTGGCCGCCATGGGTACCAGACTATGATCCGTCATTCCGGGCACCGTATTGACCTCGATCAGCCATGGAAGCCCTTTCAGGTCCCGGAACAGATCCACTCTCGCCCAGCCCGTCACCCCGACCACCTCACAGGCTTTCCGGGCCAGAGCCTGGAGGCTTGCTTCCTGATCTTCCGTCAGCCCACATGGACAGTGATAGCGGGTGCTTTCTGCCTGATATTTGGCTTCGTAATCGTAGAAGCTCCGGGGAGTCTCAAGGCGAATCAAGGGGAGCATTCGCTCCTGCAGCAGAGCAGCGGTGTATTCCCCCCCTTCGATCCATTGTTCGGCCATCACCGTACATTCGAAGCCTCGGGCAGCTTCCCAGGCAGCGATCAACTGCTGGCGGTCCTCCGCCCTGGCCATACCGATGCTCGATCCCTCCAGTACCGGTTTGACAATCACTGGAAATCCCAGGGTTTCGATACATCGATCAAGATCATCCATCTCTTCGAGCACCTGCCAATCTGGAGTGGGAAGCCCTGCTCCCCGCCAACAAAGTTTGGTCCGAAGCTTGTCCATGCTCAGGGCCGAACCCAACACGCCGCTCCCGGTATAGGGAAGTCCCATGGATTCCAGCAGCCCTTGGAACACCCCATCCTCGCCACCTCGCCCATGGATCATGTTGAAGACCCGGTCATAGCGCTTCCCGAGTAGATCTTCCAAAGGGCGGTCACCAATCAACAAGGCTTCCGCATCGACCCCCTGGCGCTCAAGCGACATCAATACCGCCCGGCCGCTGATCAGGGAAATTTCCCTTTCCGCGCTGGCTCCTCCCATGGCGACAGCCACCTTGCCAAAACCAGCCGGGTCTGCCGAAGTCATTCCGCCTCTCCCAAGATCCGGACTTCCAACACCAGTTCGACTCCAAATCGCGCCAGGACTTCCTGCCTCGCCACTTCGATCAGCCGCTCGATGTCCGCTGCCTTTGCCCCTCCGGTATTGATGATGAAATTGGCGTGTAATTCCGAGATTTTCGCTCCACCAATTTGCCGTCCCTTCAGACCACAGGCTTCGATCAGGCGTGCCGCAGAGTCTCCGGCAGGGTTCTTGAAGACCGATCCACAATTGGGCCAGCGTGTCGGCTGAGACCGGTTGCGACGCGCCAGTAGCTCCCGTATCCGCCGCTGACCGGAATGGATATCACCCGACTGCAGCCGGAGCCATGCTCCCAAAAAGTACTCACCGGAAGGTCCTTGCACCCTGCGATAACCGATTTCGTATTCTTCGGGTCTGCGTCGGTGGACGGCCCCGAAGCGATCCACGGTCTCCACCTCATCCACCCAGGTCCAGGTCTCGCCGCCAAAGGCACCGGCATTCATGGCCAGAGCCCCCCCCATAGTGCCGGGAATCCCGGCCAGAAACTCCGCGCCACCCAGTCCATGGAGACTGCAAAAACGCGCCACATGGGCGCAGGGCACCCCTGCCTCCACATGGACACGGCTATCCCTATCCATGGACATGGAGCGGAGACGTCCAGCGGTGACGATCACCACCCCGGGGATGCCACCGTCACGGATCAGAACATTGCTCCCCATCCCCAACCAGGTGACAGCTTCATCAGCCGGGAGAACAGTCAGAAAATCGATCAGATCCTGGCGGTCCCGGGGACGGAACAAACATTGGGCCGGACCCCCCACTCTCCAAGTGGTGAAATTCGCCAATGGCGCCTCATACTCCAGTTCACCCCTGACCACCAATGTAGACATTCTTTCCATTGCCATGCTCATCCATACACCTCCTGCAACCGCCTGGCCAGATGACCAATGCTGCCAGCACCCATGACAAGAACGACATCATCTTTGGTCAGCATGTCGGCCAGAGCCTGAGGAACCTCTTCCAGGGAATTCAAATACCGCACTTTGCGTCCGGCATCCAGCAAACAGCGCGCCAAGGCTTTGCTATCGGCGCCCGGGATGGGTGCCTCACCAGCAGCATAGACCGGCAACAACAGCAGCTCTTCCACCTCCCCCAAAACCTGGAGGAAATCATCGAACAGCTCTTCGGTACGGGTATAACGGTGTGGCTGGAACACCAGCACCTGGCGCCTTCCTGGCCAGGCCTGACGCGCAGCAGCCAGGGTGGTCTGCAGTTCGCGTGGGTGATGGCCATAATCGTCCACCAGGGTGACCTCCCCATCCTCCCAAGGCAGGGTACTGACCTGGAAACGCCGCCCGATACCGGCAAATTTTGCCATGGCCGATTGTATCGCCTGGGTGGCAACCCCAAGTTCCAGGGCTATGGCGATGGCAGCCATGGCATTGAGGAGATTATGCCGCCCCGGAAGATTGAGTTCGATCTCCACTGGCTTCTGCAGCCCTCTTCCCTCGACGGTGAAATGGGTCTTCAGGCCCACCTGCCTGATTTCCCGGGCCCGAAGGTCCGCTTCGGGATGGAGACCGTAGGTTTTCACCGGCTTGCTCACCTGTGGAAGAATTTCCGCCACTCCCGGATCGTCCAGACAGACGACGGCCAGGCCATAGAAAGGAAGATGGTGGAGAAACTCGACGAAGGTCTGCTTCAAACGCCCCCAATCCCCTCCATAGGTGGCCATGTGATCCCGGTCCACATTGGTGATCACCGCCATGATCGGTGCCAGATGCAGGAAGGAGGCATCGCTTTCATCGGCTTCTGCCACAAGATAAGGGCCACGACCCAGAGCGGCATGACTGCCTATGCTGTTGAGCCGCCCACCGATCACGAAAGTGGGATCGAGTCCCCCCTCTGCCAGAATACTGGCCACCAGGCTAGTCGTGGTCGTCTTGCCGTGGGTGCCAGCCACGGCGATTCCAAAGCGGAAACGCATCAGTTCCGCCAGCATCTCAGCCCGGGAAATCACCGGGATACGATCATTTCTCGCCTGTATCCACTCAGGATTGTCGGGAGTGATGGCACTTGAAACCACCACCACATCGGCGCCTGAGACCCGACCAGCATCATGGCCAACCACCACTTCCACACCCACACTACGCAGCCTTTGCAGATTCAGGCTTTCCCTCAGATCCGATCCCGAGACCCGATAGCCCAGGTTGGCCAGAACCTCGGCGATACCGCTCATACCCGCGCCACCGATGCCGATGAAATGGATCCGTCCGATCGCGGCCATACGCTGACGCACCGGTTCGCTGCCGGCACGCAAGGGAAAATCCAGACTGATACTGTCTTTGCGTTTAGGCACCGTCCGCTTCCTCCAGACAAATGCTTGCCACCGTTTCTGTTGCATCGGTACGCGCCGCTCTGCGGGCGCACGACCCCATCTGTCTCAGACGTTCGGGATGGGTGGTCAGCTGCGTGATCTCTTGTCTCAACGTTTCCACATTCATCAAGGTCTGCGGCAACAGGACGGCCGCCCCACGTTCTACCAGATACTCGGCGTTGCGGGTCTGATGGTCGTCGACGGCAAACGGATAGGGTACCAATATCGCCGGCACCCCAGCGGCAGCCAGTTCACTGATCGTCATGGCACCACTACGACAAATCACCAAATCGGGCCACTGCCAGGCCGCCGCCATGTCACTGATGAATTCGGTCACCTTGGCCTTTATACCCAGTCGGTGATATTCCGCCGCCAGGGCCTGCCTGTTGCCAACACCACACTGGTGCCACACCTTGATCCGCTGTTCCATTCCGGCCAGCGCCTTGGGAATCACCTCGTTGAGCACTTTGGCTCCCTGACTCCCACCCAGAATCAACAATCTCAACACGGGGCCTGGAAGCAGCTCCTTGGGGCCCAGTCTCTCAATCTCCAAGCGCAGCGGATTTCCCGTCCAGCATGGATGCAACCCGTCTGCAAAGGTGTCTGGGAAGCCCTCCAGCACCCGTTTCGCCCGCGGGGCCAACCATCGATTGGTCGTGCCGGGAACCCGATTCTGTTCATGGATCACCAGCGGTATACGCCGCAGATACGCCATCATCCCTCCAGGGCCTGCAGCGAAGCCGCCCATTCCCAGTACGACCTGCGGACACCGCTCCCGAAGTATCCTGTCCGCCTGCCAGAGAGCACGGGTCAACATGAGTGGGGCGCTGAGCAACGAAGCGATCCCTTTGCCCCGCAAACCACGAACACTGATCTTGTCCAAGGTGAAACCTGCAGCCGGCACCACCCGCGCCTCCAGACCCCAGGGGCTCCCCATCCAATTCACGTGATGGTCATGCGCACGTAGCCATTCGGCCACTGCCAATGCAGGAAATACATGACCACCGGTTCCACCGGCCATGATCATCACCCGCGCCATGGTTTCTTCCCTGGTTTTTCGGCCAGAACATCGCGCGCCTCGAAATACACCCGCTGCACCAAAGCCAGTGCCATACAGTCGACTACCAGGCTGCCGCCTCCATAACTCATCAAAGGCAGAGTAAGACCCTTGGTCGGCAGCACACCAAGATTGACGCCGATATTGATGATCGCAGACAAACCCAGCCACAGTCCTATGCCATAAGTCAACCAGGTCCCAAATGCCAACCCTGCCACTTCAGCCAGACGCGCGGTCTCGAAGATGCGCCAAAGCAACACGGCAAAAGCCAGAATCACTGTCATCACCCCGATCCATCCCAGCTCTTCTCCGATGACGGCGAGAATGAAGTCGGTATGTCCTTCCGGCAGATAGAACATCTTCTGGACACTGTTGCCCAAACCAAGACCGAACCAACCCCCACGACCGAAGGCAATCAAGGCCTGAATCAGCTGATAGCCAGAATCCTGGGAATGGGCCCAGGGGTCGAGAAAAGCGACCAGGCGGCGCATCCGGTATGGCTCGAAAATCACCAGGGCCATGGCCGCGGCCACCAGCGCTGCAAACAGGGAAATCAACGGCAGCAGGCGAGCGCCAGCCAGAAACAACAACAAGGTGGCAGTCGCCATCAATACCACTGCGGCACCAAAATCCGGCTCCCACAACAACAACCCCGCCCCCAGACCCAGCAGGGCCAAAGGTCGCAGCAGAGCAATCGCCTGTTGGCGCAATTCCGACCCGTGGCGCACGATATAGCCTGCCAGGTAAATCACCGCAATCCACTTGAATGGTTCAGACACCTGCACCCTCAGGCCCGGCAAATTGAGCCAGCGGGTACTTCCCTTGACCGTCACTCCAAGGCCAGGTAGCTTGACAGCCACCAGCAATAGCAACCCCATCAGCAACAAAAGGGGTCCCAGGCGTTCCCACCATTTGAGTGGAATCCACCAGACCACCGCCGCAGCCACCAGGCCCAGTGACAAATGCAGAACCTGGCGGCGGGCAAAATAAAATTCGTCCATGTGCAGATGGACCGAGGCAGACGTCATCATGACGAACCCCAGTGCCACCAATCCTGCCGCCACTGCAAGCAGCAACCCATCCACTGGCAGAGCGCCTCTTCCGCGAACGCCATCGGGCATTATTCCACTGACTGCCATTGCCTCACCAACGATTCGAAATGATTGCCCCTGGCCTGATAGTTGTCGAACTGATCGAGACTCGCACACGCCGGAGACAGCAGGACCGTATCTCCTGGCCTGGAACTTTGCCGCGCCACTTCCATGGCGCCTTTCAGATCTTCCACCAGAACCGTCTCGGTGACCGGCTGAAGTGCCTCTGCCAAATGGTGACGATCCTCACCAAACAGAATGGCCTGTTTGACCTTGCCGGCCACAGCCTTCCTGAGACAGGTGAAATCCGCACCTTTGCCCACCCCCCCCGCCAACAGGATGACCGGCCCCTTTAGGCCGGAAATGGCCGCCACAGTGGCGCCCACATTGGTTCCCTTGGAATCGTTGATCCAGGTGACGCCATCAATGGTTGCCACCCGCTGCATCCTGTGTGGCAGGCCAGAAAAAGTCCTCAGCGCCCGCAAACCTGGTTCCAGGGCAATGCCACCTGCCTCGGCCACGGCCAGCGCCGCCAGGGCATTGGCCAGATTGTGGCGACCCGAGAGTGCGACCTCCCTGGCTGCGAGCAGGGGTTCCCCTCTTCGTGCCAGCCATTCCTCGTTTTGCCAACAGACCAGGGAATAGTCGGCCCGAGGGTCCTCAACACTGAACCACAGGACCGACGCACTTGACCACTGGTCCTCCCCACTCGTTTTCCCGAGACCACCTTGATACAACTGGACCGGACGTTCGCCACAACTTTCTGTCATCTGACGCACCAATGGGTCGTCGAGATTGGCCACCTTCCAATAACTCCACTGCAACAAGCGGGATTTGATGGCGGCATACGAGGTCAGATCGGGGTGGCGATCGAGGTGATCCGGGCTGATATTGAGAAGGATCCCGACATCCGGACGCAGCTTCCGGGTTCGTTCGAGCTGAAAACTCGACAATTCGAGCACATACATCTCACATTCCGGATCCAGAAGATCAAGTACCGGCGTTCCCAGATTCCCCCCGGCGCGGACCTTCAATCCAGCCTGGTCGGCCATTTCCGCCACCAGGCAGGTAACCGTGCTCTTGCCGTTGGATCCTGTCACCGCGATGATCGGTGCCTGTGCCATCTCGGCAAACAGATCGACATCACTGATCAGAGCCACCCCGCGCTCGAGAGCGGAACGGATCTCCGCTTGGGCCAACGACATTCCCGGGCTGACCAGGACGTGAGTGGCCCACCGCAACACATCGGCACGCAACTCGCCCGTAAACACCGAAACACCTTCGAGCCCCCGAATCTCGCCGAGCCCGGGCGGATGCAGACGGCTGTCTGTAACCAGACATTCGACACCCAGACGGTGAAGGAAACGCACCACGGATACCCCGGTACGACCCAGGCCCACCACTGCCACGCGCGGATTATGGCCGAGACAGGAGGGAAGGGGAAAGGTTGGTTTATCGACGACAGCCACCATATCTTACCTCAGCTTCAAGGTTGCCAGACCGATCAGGACCAAAATCACGGTAATGATCCAGAACCTGACGATCACTCGTGGTTCCGGCCAACCGTTCAATTCAAAGTGATGATGTAACGGTGCCATCCTGAACAGACGCTTACCGGTGAGTTTGAATGAGGCCACCTGCAGGATCACCGAAACCGTCTCCATCACGAACACACCACCCATGATCATCAGCACGATCTCCTGACGCACCACCACCGCCACCATCCCCAAGGCCGCCCCCAGCGCCAGTGCCCCGATGTCTCCCATGAAGACCTGGGCCGGATAGGCGTTGAACCACAGGAAGCCCAACCCCGCACCGACCAGGGAACCGCAGAACACCACCAGTTCACCGGCCCCCGGAATGTGAGGAACAGCCAGATAATCTGCAAAATGCACATGCCCCGATATATAGGCGAATACGCCCAGTGCCCCCCCGACCAGAACCGTAGGCAGGATCGCCAAGCCATCGAGCCCGTCGGTCAGATTGACTGCATTGCTCGATCCCACGATCACCAGACAGGTGATGGGAATGTAACCCCACCCCAGATCGATGACGATATCCTTGAAGAATGGAACGATATAAGTGGTTTCCGCCGGCACCATAGCCGTCTGGTAAAGGAACATTGCTGCAGCCAATGAGAGCGCCGTCTGCCAGAACAGCTTCTGTCGTGCCGACATTCCCCTGCTGTTCCTGAGCACCAGTTTCTTGTAGTCATCGACGAAACCAATCACTCCAAATCCGAGCGTCACCACCAGCACCACCCATACAAAGCGGTTGTTCAAGTCAGCCCAAAGCAGGGTCGTCACCACCAGGGCGATCAAGATCAA
Organism: Methylothermaceae bacterium; assembly: GCA_027024125.1. Taxonomy (GTDB): domain Bacteria; phylum Pseudomonadota; class Gammaproteobacteria; order Methylococcales; family Methylothermaceae; genus Methylohalobius. The sequence continues at coordinate 17,820 of JALVSV010000054.1, forward strand.
CAGTCCTCCCATAGTTGGCGTTCCGGCCTTGGACAGATGGCTTTCGGGACCATCATCACGGATGGGTTGACCATAGCGTGCCAGCCAACGTATCAGCGACGGGCCGATCACGAAGGAGATCACAAGAGCAGTGAGGACACTGACGATGGAACGCAGAGTCAGGTATTGGAATACCCGGAAAGGGGAATACCACTCTGTCAGCCAGTCGGTCAGATAATACAACACCTCAATGCTCCCTCAATGCTTCCACTACCGTTTCCAATCGTTGGCTCCGTGAGCCTTTGACCAGAATCCGGGCATCTCCATCGATCATTGCCATGGCAGTCTCAATCAGGGCATCCTTGGTGGGAAACCAATGCCCACCGCCACCAAATGCCTTCACCGCCAAACGGGTGGGCTCTCCTATCGCCAGCAATCTTCGTATCCCTTTTTTCCTGGCCAGTTCCCCTACGTGACGATGCCAGTCCCCGGTCTGTGCACCCAACTCACCAAAGGCCCCCATGATCACCCAGGGCTCTCCTCCCAATACCTTCAATGTATCCAGACCCGCAGCAAAGGAAGCGGGATTGGCGTTATAACAATCGTCCAGAATCCATGCGCCTCCACCTGCGGGCACCGGCCGCAGTCTGCCCCGGAACGGGGCCAGGGCCGCCAGCCCCGTCTGAATCCCGGTGATGTCCCTACCTGCCGCCACGGCACCGGCAATGGCCGCCAAAGCATTGGAAACGTTATGATTTCCGGCCAGTTGGATCTCCACTTCGAACATCTCACCCAAGGCCTCGACCTGGAAACGGTTGAGGAACCTGCCCCCATCGAAGCGCAGCGGATCGACGAATAACGCCCTCACATCCGCGACACCGAAACCAAAACTCAAAACCCGCCGTGCTCCGGCCAGATCCCGATGGCAGGCAAAAAACCGGTCGTCGGCGTTGAGGACGGCGGTGCCGGTTTCCGGCAATGCAGCGATGATTTCCCCCTTGGCCCTGGCAACCCCTTCAATGGAGCCAAACCCTTCCAGGTGGGCTGGCCCTACGTTGTTGAGGACACTGATGGATGGTTCGGCCAGGCTGGCACACCATGCGATCTCCCCCGCATGATTGGCGCCCATTTCGATCACAGCGAAACGATGGCTGGATTTCAGCTCGAGCAGGGTCAATGGCACCCCGATGTCGTTGTTGAGATTCCCCCGGGTCTTCAAGACACGGGAATTCCCGCCGAGACATGAGGCAATCATTTCCTTGACCGTGGTCTTGCCATTGCTGCCGGTGACCCCGATCAGGGTTCCCTGGAACTGGCAGCGGCGCCAGTGCCGGGCCAGGAGCCCCAATCCTCTGCGTGTATCCTCCACCACCAGTTGTGGTATGGATTGCGGCTGGCAGGTATCCACCAATGCCGCCACCGCTCCGGCATCCTGCGCCTGCATCAAGAAAGCATGGCCATCGAAGCGATCCCCCCGCAGGGCCACGAAAAGACGATGACGCAAATCCCCCCGGCTATCGGTTCCCACACCCTCGAATTCGGCATCGCCCCCCACCATGCCGGCATCGAGCACCTTGGCGATCTCGCTCAAACGCATGGCACTTCCTCCTGGAGCAACGAAGCCACCAGTCTCCGGTCAGAGAACGCCTTGTACTCCCCTGCAACTTCCTGGTATTCCTCGTGACCCTTGCCAGCCACCAGAACGATGTCATCGCTCTGTGCCGACCGGACGGCAGTCTCGATCGCCCGGGCCCTGTCATGGATCACCTGGGGCTTTCGCTGCATTCCGTCCTCGATGTCCCGGAAAATCTGCTCGGGGTCTTCATGACGCGGATTGTCGTTGGTCAAAATGACCCGGTCGGCCAATGTTTCGGCGACAGCCCCCATTTGGGGGCGTTTTCCCCGGTCCCTGTCACCTCCACAACCAAACACCAGCCACAATCTGCCCCGGGTATGCCGGCGCAAGCTTTCGAGTGCCGATGCAAGCGCAGCCGGTGTGTGGGCATAATCGACCACCACCAGAGGCCGCCTCTGCCATTGAAAGCGTTCCATCCGTCCTGGCACTGGATGCAGCTTCGCCACTCTCGCAGCAGCTTCACTCAGGCTGGCCCCCCGGGCAATCAGAACGGCCATCACCGCCAGCACGTTGGCCAGATTGCCTGTTCCCACCAAAGGCAAACGGACTTTCTCCCGCATCCCTCCCAACCACGCTTCGAATTTGATTCGATCCCGCAGAAAACGGACCTGTCGGGCCAGCAGCTGTGGAAACGCCACCGGCCCCGAAGGCTGCCAGCCAAATCCCCACAGGGGTTTCTTCAGGTCGCTGGTGAATTCCCGGCAACGGGAATCATCGAGATTGACCACCGCAGCCTTGAGGCCTGGCCAGTCC
>JALVSV010000055.1:0-830 GCA_027024125.1 Methylothermaceae bacterium
GCGAGATTCTTAAACAGTTGGAGATATAGATCCGGGGACACTGGTTCGATCACGTTTTTCAGACTCCTATGAGCGGAAGACCCCAATTCATAGGCTATTGTCCTATATCCTTTGCCAATCTACCCGCAAATCTACACTTCCATCGGCCCTTAAGGATTCTCCATAGAGAGGCATCATGTCATTTTGAGAGACATGCAAGGCCAATCTACTTGCCAATGCTATGTATTGGTTTCCCGCTTTCATTCGGCTCATGGATTGTTTCAGCTGGTCGAGAGGACAGCGATGCAGTGTTGTTACAGGAAGAATTGGCCAATATATAGCTGTGACATCGCCAAGATTCTTGCTCTACAATAGGCAAAAAACACCAGGACTGCCGGCATGCCACAGCAAAAAGCCCCCCTGCCACCGGAACAGCTTTATCTGGGCTGTGACCCTTCTGAGCTGGAATTTGAGACCACCGCCGACTTGCCCGATGTGCCTTTGGTGTTTGACCAGCCAAGGGCGATGGAGGCGCTGCGCTTTGGGGTGGATATGGCCGATCCAGGTTTCAACGTCTTTGCCCTTGGGCCTTCAGGTGCCGGTAAATTGACCGCGGTGCATGAAGTGCTGAGCGAGCAGGCGCGGCATAAAGCGGTACCGGTGGAGTGGTGTTACGTCCACAATTTCAAGGATCCGGTCAGACCCAAGGCGCTGCAGCTTCCGCCAGGCAGCGGAAGCCGGTTGTGTCGGGATATGGATGGCCTGATTGAGGAGCTTCGCACTGCCATTCCCGCTGCCTTCGAGGGAGAAGAGTATCGGGCCCGGGTGGAGGAACTGGAGCAACAGGCCAA
>JALVSV010000055.1:840-7186 GCA_027024125.1 Methylothermaceae bacterium
CAGTTGCGCCAGGAAGCGCGCGAGCGGGGAATCGCCCTGTTGGAGACACCCACGGGTTTTGCATTTGCACCGTTGACCCATGAAGGTCAGGTGATGAGTCCTGAAGTTTTCAATCAGTTGCCGGAGGAGATGCGCAAGCAGATCGAGAAGGCGGTGGCTGAACTACAACAGAGGCTCCAGAAATTGATACGCCAGTTTCCCATCTGGCGCAAGGAGACGCGAGAGAAGCTGCGTCAGTTGAATCGTGAGATCATTCAATACGCAGTCGGTCACCTGATCGACGAGGTCAAGCAGAACTATCGGGAGTTGCAACCGGTTCAAGACCATCTGGACGAGGTGCAGCAGGACATCGTCGATCACGTTGAGGATTTTCTGCCCCAGCCAGCACCTCCGGTCCCCCTGCCCTTCATCGTCTCCAAAGCCGAGGAACGACTCAAACGCTACCGGGTCAATCTGCTGGTCGATCATCGGAAAGCCGAAGGTGCGCCGGTGATCCATGAGACCCTGCCGAACCATACCAATCTGGTCGGCCGTGTCGATTACCATGCCTTTATGGGCACTTTGATGACCGATTTCAGCATGATCAAGCCGGGTGCCCTGCATCGGGCCAATGGTGGCTTTCTCATTCTGGATGCACGTGAGGTCCTGCTGCAGCCCCATGCCTGGGAGACGCTCAAGCGTACCCTGCAGGCAGGGGAGATCAAGATCGAATCCCTGGAAAAGACCATGAGTCTGATCAGCACCCTGCCACTGGAGCCTGAGCCCATTCCACTGAACGTACGGGTGATCCTGACCGGGGACAGGGTGCTGTACTATCTTCTGGAAGCGCTGGATCCACAGTTCAAGGATCTGTTCAAGCTGCCGGCCGATTTCGATGAGGCGCTGCCCAGGAATACCGAAACCCATCGACTCTATGCACGAGTGATCGCCACCTTGGCCCGCAAGGAAAACCTGAGGCCCTTGGACAGGCAAGCCGTGGCCCGAATGATTGAACACGGTGCCAGGGAGGTGGAGGATGCCCACAAGGTCAGTACCCACTTGCGGTCCGTGACCGATCTGCTGAAGGAAGCCGATTACCGGGCCCGTAAGGATGGTCGTGAGGTCATCAACGCTGCCGATCTGCAGGCTGCCATCGATGGCCGCCTCTATCGCAGCGAACGGCTGAAGGTCCGAATGCAGGAATTGATCGATCGTGGAACCATCCTGATCGACACCAGCGGCAGGCAAGTGGGGCAGATCAATGGATTATCGGTCATTTCACTTGGAGATTTCAGTTTTGGGCGCCCATCCCGTATCACGGCCACCACAAGAATGGGCGATGGCAAGGTAATCGACATCGAACGGGAAACGGAACTGGGCGGGGCGATACACTCCAAAGGAGTGATGATACTATCCAATTTCATTGCCGCCCGTTATGCCAGGGTTCGACCCCTTTCCATGGCCGCCAGCCTCGTGTTTGAGCAGTCCTATGGCCCTGTGGAAGGTGACAGTGCCTCATTGGCAGAGCTGTGCGCACTGCTCTCTTCGTTGGCGGATCTTCCACTCCGTCAGGACCTGGCGGTGACAGGATCGATCAACCAGCATGGTCTGGTCCAGCCCATAGGGGGGGTCAACGAGAAGATCGAGGGTTTCTTCGATGTCTGTCACCACAAGGAGTTGACTGGGAGCCAAGGCGTGATCATACCGGCTGCCAATGTGCAGAATTTGATGCTACGCCGCGATGTGGTGGAATCTGTGTCCTCTGGATATTTTGCCGTCTACGCGGTCACCTCGGTTGACGAGGCCCTCAAGATCTTGCTGGACCTGCCTGCCGGAAAACAGGATGAAGATGGGCGCTATCCCCCCGATACGGTCAATGGGCGGGTGGAAAGACAACTGCAAACGTTTGCCGAACTGAAGAAGAAGTTTGGCCGTGGTGAGGCGGATAAAAAGACATGACCAAATCCTCGAAAGTCATTGTAGCCCTGGATTGCTTCAGGGTCGAACGCCATGCTTTGGATCTGGCCGCGAGGCTGGCGGCAGGAAGGGGATGGTCGTTGACCGTATTGTTCATCGAAAACATAGAATTGTACCGTGCTGCTGCTCTGCCTTTCGTGCGGGAAGTGGATCGACTGTCGGCGACTTTACAGCCTTTCGAACCTGCTCAACTCGAGTGGTTGCTGAAACGACAGATAGCCCGCATCGAGGACTGGCTGACGGAAATTCGTAGCCGCTGGTCACTGCCGGGTGGTGTCGAAATCGAGCAAGGTGAGTATGTGGAAACGACTCTTGCCCTGGCGGGCAGTGGCGATTTGGTGGTATTCAGCAGCCGTCGTCATTGGCTCGCTGCTGGACTCAGGCCTGCGGTTTGGGTCTGGTACGATGGGTCGCCCCAAGCGGAAAAGGCTCTGGAAATGGCAGCAGATCTGGCCAAAGAAGAGCATTGCAAATTGCTGGTAGCCGTTCCCGAGGAGCATCATAGACCTGTTTTGGGGCAGGTGATCCGGACCACACCGCAACGTTGGCTCGACCTGTTGCAGCAACAAGGCTGCACCGCGGTGTTCTGTCCTCGCACCAGTCCCCTGGCGGTGCAATTGACCGAAAAGGCCCGGTGCCCTGTGTTGGTGGTCTGATACCGGGGCGCCAAAGATGTGACAGAGTACTGGGATTGAGGGAGGGTTCTCTGCTAGGATTGCTATTCGGCGGATAACAATAACGGGTGAATTCTATGGCGCCGGAGTACAGAAGATTACCCTTCACAGTGTTTTGGTTGATGACGATGTTAGTGGGTTTTCTTTTGGTTGCGCCGGTCCAGGCCAAATCCCAGAAACCAATCGTCACCTCCACAGGCAACAGGATTTCCATCGCCGAAATCAGCCGCAGACTTCACCGTTTGCTGCGGGAATTGGGAGAGCCGCGCTGGTCCAAGCGGGAGCTTGATCGCCTGACGCGCTCGGTTTCCGCTTATCTCCGCGCTTTCACGGGCCGCCAGTACGACAAGACCCTGGCGGCATTGAGGCGTGGAGACCGTTATCGGCCGATGATACGCGCCAAGCTGGCCCGAGCCGGTTTACCCTTGGCCTTCGAGGCCCTGCCGATGGCAGAAAGTGCTTTCCGCTTCGATGCCCGCAGCCGTTCTGGTGCCCGCGGTCTCTGGCAATACATGCCTGCAAGTGCCCGCCATTATGGCCTGAAGGTGGGAAGAAGAGTGGACCATCGTGCCGATCCCGCCCGTGCCACCGATGCTGCGGTGAAATACCTCAAGTTTCTCAACCGTAAGTTTGCGAAAACGTCGGTCTTGCTGACAGTCGCAGCCTACAATGCCGGTGAAGGGCGAATTGCCAGGGTGATCCGCAAAAGCGGGATGAAGGGAAGGCGCCGGGGCTACAGTCATGTGTTGCGTTATCTTCCCAAGGAAACCCGCGGGTACGTCCCGGAATTCCTTGCCGCCGCTCTGATCCTTAAGGATCCTGCCTTCTTCGGCTTTCCCATCACGCGCGAGCGTACCTACCGCTACGTCCAGATCCGAGATCCCCTGGCGGTGCGTAAGGTTGCCAATCTTGCGGGAATACAGCCTGCCGGCCTTTTGAAGCTTAACCCGGAGCTGAGACAATATCGCAGGACTCCCACCAGTAACTATTTTATTCGCCTCCCGGTAAAAGCCGCCAGGCGGCTTGACCGAAAACTGGCTACCGCCAAGGTATTCGGGCCAGTGATGCCGCAAATTTCTCTCAACGATAGGTTCCGGAAACGAACATCCCCTGTTGCAAAAGGCAAGGGTTCGCGAATGGTCTACGAGGTCAAGCGGGGTAACAACCTCGGTGGCATTGCCCGAATGTTTGGGGTAAGTGTGCAAGCACTTCGTCGGGTCAACCACTTGCGGGGCAACCGCATCGTGGCGGGGCAGCGACTGATCATCCCCGGTCACAAAGCGTTGATCCGCAAGCACTACCGGGTTCGTCGTGGTGATAATCTGGGAGTGATCGCCAGGCGGTTGGGAGTCCCGGTCAAACATCTGATGTTTGTCAATGGCGTGACGGACCCGCGCCGGCTACGCCCTGGCCAGCGCCTCTTCTATTACGCTTCCTGATCAGTACCATCAGACAGGCACCGGCCCCAGTTTGGTCAAAGACGAATTGAATCGCCCTCCTCCCACGCTTCAGTGATCGTTTTCGGTCACAATCCCGCTGTGTCGTAGCAAGGCGTCGATTTTGGGTTCGCGGCCACGAAAGGCGGTAAAGGATTCCAATGCAGGTCGGCTGCCGCCCTTTTCCAGAATGTGTTCAAGAAAAGCACGGCCGGTGGTCGGATCGAAGATTCCTTCTTCTTCGAATCTGGAAAAAGCGTCGGCTGACAGTACCTCGGCCCACTTGTAGCTGTAGTATCCTGCAGCATAACCTCCTCCGAAGATATGAGAGAAGCTGTGGGGAAAGCGATTGAACTTCGGCGGTTTGAACACCGCCACCTGGTCACGAACCTCTTCGAGAATCTCATAGATCCTTCCGCCCCGATCATGGTCGTATTCCAAGTGGATGCGAAAGTCGAACAGGGAGAATTCGAGTTGTCTGACCATCATCATTCCGGCCTGAAAGTTTTTGGCAGCCAACATCTTGGCGAACAGTTCGTCGGGGAGGGGCTGGCCTGTCCGGTAGTGTCTGGAGATGGTTGCCAGAGCCTCTTTCTGCCAGCAGAAATTTTCCATGAACTGACTGGGCAGTTCGACTGCATCCCATTCCACTCCGCGAATGCCCGAGGCCCCCAGATAATCCACCTGGGTCAGCAAGTGGTGCAGACCGTGGCCAAATTCGTGGAACAGAGTGATGACTTCATCGTGGGTCAGCAGCGCGGGATCCTCTCCTGCCGGTGGAGTGAAGTTACAGGTGAGGAAGGCGACCGGGATCTGAACCTGCCCCTGTAATTTGTGCCTGGCGATACATTCGTCCATCCATGCACCTCCCCGTTTCTTGGGTCGTGCATACAGATCCAGATAGAAACGGCCGCGGACATCTCCTCCCGAATCACGGATCTCATAACACCGAACGTCGGGATGCCAAACCTCCACGTCTTCCAGGGCGTGGATGGAGAATCCATACAGTTTTTCCACCACTTGGAACATTCCGGGAACCACATGGGTGGCAGGAAAATATTGTTTGACCTCTTCCTGGGAGAGTCGGTAACGGTGCTGGCGCAGTTTTTCCGAGTAGTACATCAGGTCCCAGGCTTCGAGGTCTGCCACTCCATGGTGTTCTTTGGCAAACTGGCGCAGTTCGGCCAGATCCTTTTCTGCCACGGGTTTGGAATGCTTCGCCAGTTCCAACAGGAATTCCAGTACCTGTCCAGGGCTATCTGCCATCTTGGTCGAGAGAGACAATTCAGCGAAATTGGCGTATCCGAGCAAGCGGGCCTTTTCGTGTCGAAGGGCAAGAATGTCTTCCATTGCCTGGGTGTTATCCCAGCGGCCGGCAAAAGGCCCTTGGTCCGAAGCCCGGGTGACGAAAGCCTGGTAAAGCTCCTCACGCAACGCCCTGTCGTCGGCGAAGGTCATCACCGCCGCATAGCAGGGGAATTCCAGTGTCAGCAGCCAACCATCCAGTCCTTTGATGGAAGCGGCTTGCCTGGCGACCGCCAGGGTCGTTTCTGGCAGACCGGCCAGCCTGTCTTGCTCGGTGATGTGCTTGCTCCAGGCGTTGGTTGCGTCAAGGACATTCTCCTCGAACTTGCTCGATAATTTCGAAAGCCGTTGCTCGATTTCCTTGAATCGATCCTTGTCCTGTTCTGCAAGGGCCACGCCTGCCAGACGGAAGTCCCTCAGGGCATCACGGAGAATCTTGCGCTGAGCCGTATCGAGCTGGTCGAACTCGGCGCTCTCGACCAATGCCTTATGAGCTTGATAGAGCTGTGTGTTCTGCCCCATGTCGGTGGCATATTCGCTCAATTTAGGCAGGCAAGCATTGTAGGCCTGGCGCAGCGCCTCGGTATTGACCACCGAGTTGAGATGACGCACCGGAGACCAGGCCTTGTCCAGGCGGTCGTCCAAGTCCTCCAGGGGCTGGATCAGGTTTTCCCACGTGTAATGGGTGTTTTCTGCCAGTAGTTTGGCTACCTGTTGGCGGTTGTGATCAAGGATCCAGTCAATGGCCGGCTCCACATGTTCGGGCCGGATTTTACAGAAGGGAGGAAACAGATGATTTTCTAGCAATGGATTGGTCATAACCGTATTTCACATGATATTAGGATGGAACCATCTTAATCACCAGGTTTCAAAAGGCAACCTGAGCTTGATGGCTTTCCGTGTATAATTGGTCCTATTTTATTTGATACTCTGGTTGGCTGATGGCCGGACTTTGGCTTTTCATTACCGCCCTGG
>JALVSV010000056.1 GCA_027024125.1 Methylothermaceae bacterium
GGCTCTGTACCATCGAGGTTCGACTGAAGATACGTTTTCAGGCAACGTTGCGTTACGCAGAGAAAAATCCGGAAGCATGGGAAGAAATCAATCGTCATATTCGTGCACAAATGGAAGTGTTGATATTCGATGTGGTCGAAGCCCGGGTGACGGCACTGGAATCGGGAGACTGGATAGAAACCGGGCTGCATGAAACGGAGAAGCAGTTGGCCATGGCGATCAATGAAACCTTGGCCTTGAATGACATCCAATGCCGTGCTCTTTGCTCCTTGAAAGCCGTCTTTGCCGACCCTGCCGCCGGAGACAGGGAAGTTTTACTCAGGGAAGAGATTGTACAGGCGATCATGAAAAAACAGACCGAATCCGAACGGTTGCGTTTTCAAATAGATAGGGAGCGGCGCGAAGAGTCTTTACGCCAGGAACTGGAGCAAATCCGTTTTGCTTTGGAAAGCAGTGCCAGGAAACAGGTTGAAGAGACGGAAGGCAGGAAAAGCCGTCTGCAAACCAAGCGCAGGAAGATGGCCGAGTTGAGGGAGATCGAACGGAAACTGCATCAAGAAACATTGCAACACCAGAGCAAACTCGAGCAGATGGTGTTGGAGAAGCAGCTGAGAGATGCGCAAAAACGCCGTGAACTGGAATCCCAATATCAGAGTGAACCAACCAGAAGCGAGAGAACAGAGGAGCGGTCTGTTACAGATGCGAGCTCTCGCACCCATGATTCCGGAGATGACTCCGAACAAGGGCGTCTGTTGAAGGATCTGGAATGGGAGGCAGCCAACAAACTTCGGGAGAAGGAACAGAAGATTCTTTCACTCGAGGAAAGGTTGCAAATGCTGATGGCTGGCCATAAAGAAACCCATCAAATGACTGTCGGCCATACTACTGTATCCCACAACTGGCTGGACCTTCTTGGGCAGTGGACAGGCCGGTTGTTGTTTTTCATCAAAATGCGGCGCTGACCGCTTTGCGTGTTTGTTCGGGCTGTTGCGCCAAAGGCTGGTTTATAATTACCAACAATAGGGGTCGGGGAAGCGCTGATCGAGCGTCATTTAGAGCAAGCTGAGAAATCCCATTTTACCTGACCAAATGAAATTGGTGCTGGAACAGGTTTCTTTCTGCCGCTTGAAATGAAACCATTCAGTTCAATCAGGGACTTTCAGGTGGAAGTTTCTCCACTGGGAAGTGAGTCAAACCAGAATGGAAATGCGAACTTAGGAAAAAACGAGGCACTATGGCAGGACACAGTAAATGGGCGAATATTCGCCATCGTAAAAGTGCGCAGGATGCCAAGCGCGGTAAGATCTTCACCAAGCTGATTCGTGAAATTACCGTGGCTGCCCGGATGGGTGGGGGCGATCCTGCAACCAATCCCAGGTTGCGTACAGCCATCGACAAGGCGCTGTCGCAAAATATGCCCAAGGATACGATCGAGCGGGCCATCAAGAAAGGAACCGGAGCTGCTGAAGGCGCCAACTATGAAGAAGTCCGTTACGAGGGTTACGGTCCTGGAGGCGTTGCAGTGATGGTGGATTGCCTGACGGACAACCGCAATCGCACCGTGGCCGAAGTCAGGCACGTGTTCACCAAGGCAGGAGGCAACCTGGGAACGGATGGCTCGGTCGCCTATCTGTTCAGCAAGGCAGGAGTGATCAATTTCCCTGCCGGCAGTGACGAGGATGCCATCATGGAGGTGGCGCTGGAAGCCGGAGCCGAGGATGTGGTGACAGACGACGACGGCAGCATCGAAGTGCTGACTTCACCGGAAGATTTCGACAACGTCAAACAGGCGCTGATCGATGCGGGATTGGAACCCGAGTCGGCCGAGATCACGATGCGGGCCAGTACTTCGGTTGCTCTGCAAGCGGGTGAGGCGGAAAAGATGATCCGGCTGTTGGAGCGCTTGGAAGACCTGGACGATGTCCAGCAGGTCTATTCCAATGCCGACATCAGTGAGGATGTGTTGGCGAAGATTGCGTGAAGACCCGCATTCTTGGGATTGATCCAGGTTCGCGTACCACGGGTTTCGGCGTGATCGATGTGGAAGGTGGCGGCATGACCATGATCTCGGCCGGCTGTGTACGTAGTGTCGCCGACGATTTCCCCTCCCGGCTCAAGATTGTCTATGACGGGGTTCTGGAGGTGGTGGCGGAATACGCCCCCGATGAAATGGCCATAGAGCAGGTGTTTGTGCAGAAGAATGTCGATTCCGCGCTGAAGCTGGGGCAGGCCCGTGGAGCTGCGATCTGTGCCGGGCTTTCCCATGATCTGCCGATTCACGAATACGCAGCCCGGCAGGTCAAACAGGCTCTGGTGGGCAAGGGTGGGGCAGACAAACATCAGGTTCAACACATGGTCAAGATCCTGCTGAACATCCACGGCGATCTGCCACTGGATGCGAGCGATGCCCTTGCCGTGGCTATGTGTCATGCGCACTACCGTCAGACCCGGCAACGGCTGGCCATGAGTGCCCTATGATCGGATTTTTGCGCGGCGTCCTGACCCACAAACACCCGCCCTCTTTGCTTCTGGATGTGGGTGGCGTGGGGTATGAAGTGGATGCACCCATGTCCACCTTCTATCAGTTGCCCGACACCGGAAGCGAGGTGATGCTCCACACCCATCTGGTGATACGTGAGGATGCCCATGTCCTGTTCGGTTTTGCCACCGAGTCCGAGCGGACCCTGTTCCGGGCGTTGATCCGGATTACTGGCATTGGACCCCGTCTGGGGTTGGCGATCCTGTCCGGACTCAGCCCGGATGAATTCCAGCGCTGCATCCAGCAGGGGGACGTTACCGCTCTGCAGCGGCTTCCCGGGATCGGCAAGAAAACCGCCGAACGGCTGATCATCGAGATGCGGGACCGGCTGCCGGATACTTCTTCTGGTGAGGTCGTCACAGAAGGTAGTGCCGATCCTCTGCGCGAAGCCAGCGAGGCGCTGATTGCCCTGGGCTATAAACCCCAGGAGGCCGAACGGTTGCTGCACCAGGTGAAGGAACAGGCCGCGGGTGTCGAGGAGTTGATCCGGCTGGCCCTCAAGCAGGCGGGTGGCAGATGATCGAACAGCGTATCGTCGCATCGGAACAAACCACTGAAGAAGCCGCCCTGGACCGGGCCATCCGGCCACGACGGCTCGACGATTACATCGGCCAGCCCCAGTTGCGTGAACAGCTGGGTATTTTCATCGAAGCCGCAAGAGGGCGTGGCGAAGCCCTGGATCACGTGCTCATCTTCGGGCCACCGGGCCTGGGCAAGACCACCCTGGCCCATATCATTGCCGCCGAAATGAAGGTGAACCTGCGTCAGACGTCAGGGCCGGTCCTGGAAAAGCCGGGCGATCTTGCGGCGATTCTGACCAATCTGGAACCCCATGACGTGCTGTTCATCGACGAGATCCACCGTCTCAGCCCGGTGGTGGAGGAAGTGCTCTATCCGGCGATGGAAGACTTCCAGCTCGATATCGTCATCGGCGAAGGACCTGCGGCACGCTCTATCAAGCTGGATCTGCCGCCTTTCACCCTCGTGGGTGCCACCACCCGGGCGGGACTGTTGACGTCGCCACTACGCGACCGTTTTGGCATCGTCCAGCGATTGGAGTTCTATTCGACTGCCGACTTGGCCAGAATCGTGGCCCGTTCAGCCAGAATTCTGGGCCTGGAGACTGATTCCAGCGGCACTGAGGAGATTGCCCGCAGGGCCCGCGGAACCCCCAGGATCGCCAACCGGCTGCTGCGGCGGGTCAGGGACTATGCCCAGGTCAAGGGCGATGGCGGGGTCACCGGTGAGATCGCCAGGCTGGCGCTGGAAATGCTCAAGGTCGATCCCAACGGTTTCGACCAGCTCGACCGGCAGCTCCTCAAGACCATGATCGACAAGTTTGGTGGTGGACCGGTTGGTCTGGACAGCCTGGCAGCAGCTATCGGTGAGGAGCGGGGCACCATTGAGGATGTGCTCGAACCTTATCTGATCCAGCAGGGTTTCATGATGCGTACCCCCCGGGGCAGGATGGCCACCGCCCAGGCTTGGCTGCATTTTGGCCTCCAACCTCCAGGACAGCAGGAAGGGGACCTGTTTGCATGATGGGGGTTGGGATCGCTCCTTCGCTGATCTGTGCTGATCAATGCAATCTCCAACGGGAAGTCGAACATCTGGAGGATCTGGGTGTCGACATGTTGCACGTCGATCTCCTGGACAGCCATTTCAGTCCCAGTCTGCCCCTTGGTATCGAGGCGGTACGGCAGCTGCGTGCCCACACCACTTTGCCTTTCGATGTCCATCTGATGGTGACCAACAACGAATTTTTCATCGCACAGATGGTTGACATCGGGGTCCAGAGGCTGTGTTTTCATGTGGAGGTTTCCCCGCATGTGGACAGGCTGTTGCAGCAGGTGGCCGAAGCCGGTATCTCCCCCGGTATCGCCCTGAAGCCGGCTACGCCCTTGTCGGCCTTGGAGTATTGTCTGGAGCGGATCGATTTTGTCCTGCTGATGTTGATCAATCCGGGGTTCGCCGGCCACCGGGGGGAAACCCAGATTCCCTACGCCGGGCGCAGGGTTGCCGCCTGTCGGCAATTCCTCGATGAGCGGGGGAGTGAGAGGGTGGCCATTGAAATCGATGGGCGGGTTTCGTTCGACAACATTCCGGGCCTGGTGGCCGCCGGTGCCGACATCCTGGTGGCGGGCTCCCAGAGCCTGTTTCATTCCGGTGGCGACCTGGCCACCAATCTGGAGAGGATGCGCGAGGCTGTGGCGGCAGGGTGGGTTCGCAGGGGAAGTGTCGGACTGCTTCAGGGACCACAGCCGGAATGGCGCCAGCAATCGGCATAATGCCTGGTGGCGGACAGGAAGTCATAACGGGAGGGTGGATAGGCGTCGGAAGGTTCCACTTCGGTGCCCTCGGCCCATTCATTCCAGGAGGTGATCACGATCCAGTCCGGGTCCTGTTCCAGGGCATCTTCCCAGCGTACCCGATAGTATTCTCCCGGTCTTCCCCCGTAGTCACGGGGAATCTCACTGTCCCCTGGGCCGCCGAGGACGTGCTCCCAGCCTGGAACCACGGGCAGCACCAGCCCCATTCCCAGTCGCCGGGCCCACGCCCTGGCTGCCCGGTAGGTCAGGCGGCGTTCATCCCGCAATGCGTAGGCAGGCAGTCTCAGGAGGGGTTCGAAGGTCTCGAAGACTTCAAGGTCATTGTAGAGGCCCTCGAATCCGCCACTGGTGAACACCTGGGTGAACGCCCCCGGGCCCGACAGCAGCACGTAGGGGACCCCGGCCCGGTCGACCCGAGAGCGGATCGAACGCCAGTCCTGCGTGGTGGTGAAGCGGGCCGCCAGCGCGGGATCGACGAATACCACTACGCGTCTGGAACCATCCAACCAGCGCAGTGACGCCCCGGAGTGTCCGAGAGCAGTGACGACAGAGCGCAATTGGGCGCCCACCAGTGCCCTTTCTTCTTCGCGGCCGTTCCAGCCGCCCTCCTTGCTTTCCGGCGTCTCGTAAAGAGCTGCGACCAGGAAGTCGTTTCGCTCCGCGGTGGCCAGGGCCGCTTTTTCCAGGTAGCCCATCTCGAAGGCATTGTCGCCATGGACCGAGACCGCGAAGGCATCGATGCCGGCGGCCCGGGCTAGCTGCATCTGCTCGGCGAGGAAGCGGGGATCGGTGACGGCATAGGTCCAGCCTTCGCGCCCCTTGCCGTCGCGTTTCCGGACCCAGCAGCGCGTCTCGCGATAGATTACCCGGTCGCGATCGCGGGCGATGGGGGTGTGGGGGGTGATGAAGATGCGCCGCAGCCAGTGACGGCGGATCCAGCCGAAGTCGTCTCCGCCACAGACGTTGGGTTCCCCGGCCTCGGCGGTCGTACCCCACCAGGGATAGAAGAAGGCGATCAGCCTTTTCGGTCCGTGCCTGGACGGGGCGGTGATGCCGGACATTGGTCGGGCGGCGCATACGTCCAGGGTGGCTTGGCGCATGGAATTTTCTGCGTCGAGACGGTAGCGCGTCAGGTGGGTGCCCGGTGCTGACAGGTCGCCGCCTGCATCGAGAATGTCGAAGACGGTGCGTGAGTCCGCATCGTTTCCTTCCTGGACCAGTTGGAGCGACAACCGCTGACCGCGTTGAACGCCACTGATGAAAAGCAGAAATTCGCCCCGGATCTCCCGGCCCGACTCGTTGCCCTCGATGCCGAACCATTCCCGGTTGTCCTCGGTGAAGATCCGTGCCCCTTGGTGGGGTGTGGCCAATCCCAGACCCGGACCCCGGACGCTCCACACCACGTCGGTTATGCCATCTGGCCCCGCGGCTCTCGCCCCGGCGGCCCGGGCGTTGGTGGTGATCCGGATTCGCAACGCCTGGTCACCGCAACCATGGCGGGCAGGATTCGGTCGTGGCCGCAGAGGCAATGCGTTGGAAGGGGGTAGGGTCCTGGCAGGCAGCCTGACGGGAGAGAAAAACTGGACACGATCGTCCTCGTTTGCGGGCACAGGTTGGTACTGGCCTGCCATGGCAACGGCGATGAGCCAGGGAAGGAGTGTCCTGGAAGGCATCCCCTTGTGCTCCGAAGGAATGACAACCGTTGATTATGTGGAACTCCTGCCAGGAGGTCAAGCGAAGGTTCCTGAATGGCAGGGCTCCATCATCTGTTCAGGCCGGGGCAGGTGATCTGCTTAGAAAAAAACGTCGTGAATCCTTTCTTGCTGTGCAGTCCTGCTGCGCAAGAAAGCCCTGCCCAAACTTCCCTGTTTGGGCGCTCGCCCGTCTGTGAAAAGTTCACTGGACTTTATGAACCACTTCCCTGTGGTTCACCCCGTTGGGGCCAGCCTGTCAGCTGTTCAAATTTGTTCCCGACAAATTTGTCGGTACGGGTTCGCCCCTGCAGGCTCCACGCCGGCCTCCCTGCCGGCGTGGCTTTCGAAGCAGACCACCTGCTCCTTCAATCAATTCTTTACGTGTTTAAATGAGGCAAGCATGTGGTCAGGTCTTGACTTTTGCACGTGGCATGGCTTCTCTCCTTAAAGCGATGTTTTATCCGTAAAAAAGGCTGTTTAAGCCTGAATTGCAACAATAGTAGCAGAGGATTACTTTATTATTCAATCGGTTATCCTGGCCTGACCCAGCAAAACGCAACACCCATCCCCTACGCAACACCCCTATGCTTTATCCGTCTACGCAAAAATGGCATACACCCCATCATTCCGCTAAGCAGCATCCAACTCGCAGCGGGCAGGGGGACTGCGGATGTTGCAACCGCCTCGACAACAATGTTATCAAACTGGTGAAAGTTTCTGGGTGAATTCAATGGTGCCTGCGCCCCCTGATTCCATGAAACCGACACCAGATTCGTAAATTCTGACGAAAATTGAAACGTTTCAGATCGACCATCCAGAGAAAACTGAGGGAATGAACCATCCAGGATAAAACTATCCATCACGATCGAACCATCGACCCTGACACCCATAAAGGTAACTGTTGGCGTGTAATTCTGGCCAAATTCTGCGAGATCGATCGAATAAATAGAAAATGGGTTACCGTTAAGCTGAGTCAGGGTTACCTGTCCATCGAACGTGTTTTCGAACAGCGAAGGTGAACTGCCAATCGACTCATCAGAAGAGGAGGTAAAATAGGCCAAGGAGCTTCCGGAAACCCGAAATCCGTCTTCATCAAAGGTGGGGCCTATGCGGACTGATTGGCCGGTCGCCAACCAGTCTAGTGCACCAAAATCAATTGTGACTGGCGCAGCCATTGCCAGTTCCTGCATTCCAACAAGGGCAACAAGGCTCAGCGCTATTTGTGCGTTTTTTTTCGATGGGTAGGGTTTCATTGAAGTATCTCCTTACAATCAAGATTAATTCAGCCTGTTAAACCTAAAACCGATTCCGCAAGCCAAAAGGGCAAAAAAATAACAAGCATATTTTGTGCCACATCAAACATCTACATTTAAATAAGAATGTTGAATTATTCTATTTGACTTTTCAATCGCGAATGTAAAAATTTCTGACAGAAGCTGTTGTCGAGGAATCTGGCTGGTTTTGAAAATTTGCCGGTGATGACAGCTGGGGCCAGACCTATACAACTCCATGTTTTTATGTCGATATCTCATTACGAGAAAGCTTTAAATTACTGCATAACTGTCTGGTTCCAATAGATGATGAACTGTATAAAATACCCAGGAGCAGCCATCGTATAGTGATGGCCCTGGATATCCTGGAAGCCAGTTCTTCCTGAGCTGGAAAAGATCAAGAGTCACAAATTGCTTGACCACGCCAAATCCGGGCGATAGGATCAGGACGGAAATAAAGAACGGTTTTTTTACCGTACTTGGTTAGTCATTAACACGAACCCACCAACTTTAGCCGGTGGTTGTTAGTGGGGGATAGCTCTGTGGCTTTCTGTTCGAAATGTGGTGGCTCTTTACGTGAAGGTATCCGTTTTTGCACACATTGTGGTTCCGATATTCGGGTAAACGTATCTCTGGACAAAGATGCTGTCCCTGATATCCAATCTTCTGAAAAAGCCCCCCAACCGGCCTCAATCCCTCTCTTTACCACCGCTCGGACTCGGTCACAAAAAAATACCACTCCTGATGCGCAGCCATCATCAGACAGATCCCTTGTCGTTAAAGCTGTCATGAAGGCCTTGATTAGCAGCATGGTACTGAGCGCGATAGCGCTGGGTCCAGGCATTGCACTATTAATGTCCGGTTATCCGACGTTCGGCATGATCTGGATGTTTCTTGGTTCGTTCTGGCTTATGGCCCGCACCTATCGCAAGCCGTGGCGATTGACATTTTTTTCTTGCTTTATTCCGCCTGCTGTTGCGCTATTGGCTTATCTACTGCAATTGATATTGTTTAACGATGCAGGATTACCAATATTACCGCTGTTTGTTGCGCTGGGATTAGGTTTGCTGTTTGGATGGTGGCGGGCGAGTAAACATCATTTATCACGAGCGGATGATGGTGGTGTTATCGCCAAACGTACTTTTGGATTTTTGGTGATATGGGTATTGAGTTACGGGACAACACAAATACTGGGCTATGCTGCTGCCAGCATTGAAGTCATGCGGGCAGGCCTGCTGACCGGCGTTTTCTCGACGACTACACTCATAGTCGTCAGCATGATTCTCTGGCGAAAATTCAAGGCGGTGAAGATGGCTGTGCCAATGTTTGTCGTGCTGATGTTTTCTTTGTTCCATGTCACCCCGTCCTGTGCAAGCGACAAACCATTGATGGTTACCTGCGCTTCGTACCACACTGCAGCAAACAAAGTGCTGGCGAGTACCGGGCTGGCATATTTTCAAAAAGACAAGGAGATCATCAATGGCGAGGATGAATGCCATTTCGATGTGCAATACGGATACAAGGGAAAATCCGCCCAACGGGCGGCAGACGGTTCAGTATATGCCCATCCCTCACATCCATTGAAAGGCAAGGACATCAGCTACCAGGTAGCTGTTTCTGGAGCGATTTCATCGTTGATAAAACCGCCATTCACGGAAGAGGGTTTAAGGCAGCGTGAGTATGGCAATTTTAGTCAAATCCATATTGATGGAAAAACGCCGTGCGTATTCGAATACAGCGCCAAACCCCACGAATTCATGTTAGGGTTGTTTTCGTTGGGAGATTTCCGGTTAGCTTGCTGGAAGAACAAGCGGAAACTGACGGTATCGGTACGTGGCAGCTATTGGGGAGGTAAACCTGACAATCCCCGGAGCGAAGGGTTTTACCGTTCGATCGCAGTTGGAACGATGAAGCAGATGCTACCACTAATTCCAAAGGCGCCTGCTGGGCTTGCTTCGCCTGACGCACCGGCAGGCAACGCGGGCAGTCGTGCCGGGGGTGTAGCTTCTTCCCCGCCGATTACCGCACAACAGGAACAAATTGCGCAGGTTACTGCCGCAGTTATTGCGATTCTTGTGGCGGCGGGTATTGCCGTGAATATCGCGCAATCCATTGCTGCTGCAATTGCGCAGGCCATGCAACCGGTAAGCGACCTGACTGCAAACGGGAAAGCGGATGAAGTTACTCGCCAACAGCATGGAGTAACAGGTTCCGAATCTGACCCTGATCCCCCGCTCTATGATCCTTACGACAAGCAAAAAATACCCTGTAAAGATGGAAAATACTGGGCCGCGCGTGAAGGTGAAGAGGGCGAGTGGTTGTCACGCGAGGAGGCTGAACGCTACGTGGCGCAACTGGCAAGGGAAAAAGCCGCGTTCGACAGTACACGTCAGCAGGAAATTGGGCGTCATGACAACGAAACGGAAAAAATGCTTGAAAAATCGCGAGAGGATACGCATCAGCGGCATGCGACAGAACGCGAGCAGGAGCAACGGGAGCGTGAGCGCTTGCAGGCGCGCCGTGACAAAATCGATCAGGAGGGTGCATCGGAGCCTGTGTCTGACCCGGTATCGGAACCCGAGCTGGTGGGTACGCCAGGGTTGGACAACACCGGTTTTGGGTGGGCCGTTAATATGGCCAAAGATTTTGTTCGCGGAATTGCGAAGGACAGTATTGATCTGATCGTGCAGTCACCGGGTGCTTTGGTGGAGACAGCTGGCAAGGCGGCCACCAGCGCCATGAAAGTGTTGAGCAAACCGGAAAACTGGCGGATTGTGGGCGAGACTGTTTCGGATACCCTATCGGATCTTATGGCACCGGCAACCGGTGATGTGAAAGGTACGCTGAATACCATGAAAAAAGTGGCTGACAGCAGCGAAGCCGCTGCCGAAATTGCAATCCACTTGGGAAAAGAAGCCTGGAAAGATCCGGCAGGCACTGCAGTCGCTGCAGGAAAACTGGTGTTGGGCACGGACAACTGGGAAAAAGCGATTGATCCGGAAACGCCCGTCACCGAACGCATGGGGCGCGCCATCTGGGGTGCTGTCGATACCGGCGGAACCTTGGTTGGTTTTGGCTCCAGCGCATTGAAAGGCGCGGCAAAACTGGGCGACTTCATGCGTGTTGCAGATGGCGTTGGCGATATTTCCCGGGGTGTCAAAGCCATTGATGCCGCAAGCGATGCCACCAAAGCGCTTTCTGCCGCGGACAAGGTCACTGATGCCATAAAAGGCGGTGAGCTGTTGGATGGAATTGGGGATGCTGCCAAGGCAGAAAAAATGCTTGATGGTGTAGTGGATGCCGAACACGGTGCCGAAGCTGTGTCCGATTTATCCAAAGGCGCCGGGTTGCCGGCGGAAGTGGCGGAAGATAGGAGCCGGCTGAAACAATTGCGTCAAAGTCTCGCCGAACAACGAAGTGGCCAGGCTGAAACACGCGAAACTCTGGAAGAATTGCGAGAACGCCTTGCCAATCAGCGCCGCGGTATCGTGGATACCTCAGAAGGCGCGCTTGCGCGGGGTGACGGCATTCCAGAGATGGTGACCGATCCTGAAGGTTATGTACGGGAATTACCAACCGGCGCCTTGATTGATCGCAACCTGGCGATTGGTACCGGCTACTCAGGTGCGCAGATTGATGACATGGCGCGGTTTGCAAAAGAAGAAAACGTGGTCGTGGGCGCACGCAGCACCAATGTCGATTCCATGCGTCATATTCGTGATGGTAATGCGGTGCCAAAGCCCATTACCATCAAATCGAAAACTATCGGCGAGCTGGACACTTATCTGGGAGCAAAATCTTCAGACAAAGGATTGGTCGGTTATTTTGATCCGCCCGCAGCCAAGGATCTGGACATGAACAATATCCCGGCAAATCTGCGTGAACAGGTATTGAAACGGCGTGAGCTGCGGGCCGCTGAATACATGGAACATCGCAACAGTATCGACGAAGCCGTCAAGGCTGGAAAAATGGTCGAGCGCGATGGAAAATTGTATGCGGTCATAAAGCAGGCTGATGGAAACACCATCATCAAACCCTTTGCCGGCGATATCGATGGCGTCTATTTCGCAGATGCAAGCACTGGCAAACTGATTCCGCCGGGCGAGCGCTACGACCGATTGAAAGCCGCTTGGTCCGGCAATACGCGGGAAATCAACGAAAGGATTGCCCGGGAAGCGGCATGGAAAGGTGAAAAACCCGATTTCGTACCGAATTATTGGAGCAAAAGCAATGCGCCCGGTCAGCATGGCGTCGAGTCGAATCTGGTGGCCGATATTACTGAACACTATAAACCTGGAACGCCGGAATACGACAAGGCACTGGCCAAATCCAATGCCTTGCACGCCAAACTGAGCAAGAACCATTGGGATGGGGATGGCGAGGTCGTTCTGCAAATGGGGCCGGAAGGTCATCTTCGCCGCGGCATCCGGTTTTCAAAAGAGCGGCCCTTACCCGATCTGGCGGCAATGCAAAAAACGGAAAGCACCATGCCAAATCTGTCGGACTGGATAGACAAGCCAAAAGGCCGTGACTGGTAGGGTGAAATGATGGCCGAAAAAAAATACCGCTTTTATCAGTTGGCTGATGAACTGACTGAAAAATATGGCTTTGATGCCATTCCATTTCCTGTTTCCGTCGAAACAAGTAAGCGTATCTTTCGTTCCGAATCCGTATCGCTGGATGCCGTGCTTGACGCACTGGACAGGTTTCTTGGCGAATATCCGCAACTAAAACCAAAATATGCCACCAATGCAGCAAAATTGGCCATGTTATGCGCAACCAACAATGTCTTTGCCGGGAAAATGGCAGATGCTCTGGGCAATTTGAATGCCGGCCTGAGAATTTACCCTGAACATCGCGGCATGGTAGTTCATCAGGCGTTGGCCTTGCAAATGAACGGTTACGATGAAGCTGCAGCGGTAGAGTACGAACGTTTGCTGGGAAAAGCACCCCAAGCCTATGACCCCGTTCTTCGAGCACTGGCTGCCAAAGCCTTTATGTCATTGGGACAATATGAAAAAGCCTTTGTTATTCTTGATTTTTTACCCGAGAAGGCATTTCAGGATGAAGCCTTGGCTAAGCTGCGGCAAAGCATCGCGGACAAGCTTTTACCGGAACCCGGAGCAGAACAGCCAACACAGAACAAACCTGTAAAGGAGCCAGCGTTGGTTTGTCCATCTTGCGGCGAGCCGGTTTTGAAAACGCACAAATTCTGCCCATCCTGTGCAACACCGCTGCATCAGCGGGAAGAACACAGCCTGAAAGCAGAACCACCGCAGTTCTGTGTTCATTGCGGCGCAAAAATAAAACCGGGCAACCGTTTCTGTACCCAGTGTGGGAAAGCAGCATGAATGAATCCCATGCAGTTCGTTTATTTGTTTCGTCCGATAAACGTCTTGAAATAAAAATCGACAAATCCTTGCTTTTCCTGGTTGGCAACAAGCAGACTTGTATTGGCCGTTTAGGGAGAATCCGCAATCTTAAATCTGACTTTGTTGGAAATCTGGTTCAGTTGTTCCCAAATTTCGTCATTACATGCACCAACTTTACAACTGGCATTGATATACAACCGAGTGTGATTAATTACCAGCTCCTGATCAATCATTTTCCACTGCCCTTTTGTCATTTCAGGAAACATCCCCGCTTTTAATTCGACCTGAATACGCCGGGCTTTGAAACCATCCAAGTTCATAAATTCCGGTTTCTGAATCCACCGGATGAAATACTTCATTTTGGCAATGCTTTTAATGACCTCCTCATTATCAAGAAAAGAGGAGGTTTTGGTATCTAAACTGATAACCTTTACATGGATATCGTATCCAGACTGATTTTCCGGTTTGTAGATCACATTGTTGTTTTCTTTCTCAAATTTCCAATGTGGAGGAAGCGACAGGATGACATCAAAACCATCAGCATGCTTAATCATTTGCGTTTCCCACTCCTCAGCAATTGGAGCGTGTGTGTCAGTCGATACAGGAGAGGGTATATTGATATCAGAAACGGGTTGTTGTGTGTTTAGTGCCACTATCAATAAAATGGTCATGGGTAGCCCTAATGCTAATAGAGCAACAGCAATCAGTTTTTTGGTGGATATATTTGAAGACTTGCCGATAGACGCTCTATCAATTCCTGATTCCTGTTGTGTGTTTGTGCCCAAAACTGTTATAGAAGCTACAGGAGCACCACAATGCCCACAGAATTTATCACCCGCATCCAGGACAGCATCACATTGTTTACATTTCATTTCCAGCCTTTGATGCAAACGCAGGAATTAAACAAGTCAGACAACCTATGAGCAACGATGCGAGACCATAGGCATAGATTGATTCAGTAATATACTGGTCATCAATTTGTTCTTGATATAAATTGACCATACATACGTCAACGAATATCAATGTTATTAATGCTGTAAATGAAAACAGGAAAATATCTATTAAATTGAGGCGATAAAACCCACTGGCAAGATGTTTGAGATATAGGCCAACTATGATTCCGATCAATAAGGCTTGACCTGCAACAAGTATCAACCAGTCGTCAACTGACTCAACCCACTGACTTACTACACCATTTTCATAAAGCATGAAGTTAAGCAAAAGAGCAAATAACAAAGAGATTACCGATGTTACACCTATCGTTTTCAGGCGATATGCACTCAGGTTACCGTCTGGGTGTGGGTTTTCATTGGATAACGATGCAGTCAAAGCGGCACCACAACCTCCACAATAGCTATCTTCTCTTTCAACTGAAGTACCACAATGAATACACTTCATAATAATGCTATGTTGGTAAATTATTCATTGATTAATATAACATTAAAGATATCCAACCCCAAGTTACGGTGGTTTAATTGTTTGGCACAACCCAGTTAAGGATAATTGAAAACCTTGACGGGAGTTGGGAATGCAGCAAAGAAAGAACTCAAACTGGATGCAGTGAGCCAAGTGAACGATCAAGATTATACCCGTATCGAAACCACCCGCAGCCTCATTGCCATTAAGTCAAGGAAAAACCCATATAAATCAAGGATAATAGTGAACTTTCTGGGCGGATTCAACTCCCAAGCGCAACTTTCCAGGACCACGCCATTCAAACACGCAACGGATTGAATGAAGGGGCAGGTGG
Organism: Methylothermaceae bacterium; assembly: GCA_027024125.1. Taxonomy (GTDB): domain Bacteria; phylum Pseudomonadota; class Gammaproteobacteria; order Methylococcales; family Methylothermaceae; genus Methylohalobius. The sequence goes on from JALVSV010000056.1 coordinate 14,957, forward strand.
TCTGCTTCGAAATTCGAAGCAGACCACCTGCCCCGGCTTGATTGGATGACGGAGCCCTGCCTGAATGGTCCAGGCTGCCAATGCAGGGTGTTCCTGCCTGCCCGGGCCAGTTGAAGGGGGAGGGGAACCGGTGGTCCGTCCGATGACTCCACAGCGGGTTACCGCAACGGGCCGATATTGATTAATATATGGGCACAATCCAATCTGCGAAAATAATGAACGAGTTTGAATTCACGTGGCCGGTGCGGGTCTATTATGAGGATACCGATGCTGGGGGTGTCGTTTATTACGCCAACTACCTGAAATTTTTCGAACGGGCGCGTACGGAGTATCTGCGCGCTCAGGGATTCGAGCAGGATAAGCTGAGGGGGGAACATGGCGTCGTTTTTGCCGTTCGTTCAGTCCAGGCCGATTACCGGCGGCCAGCCAGATTCAACGACCTGTTGGCGGTAAACTGTATCCTGACTGGCTATAAACGTGCCAGCCTGGAATTTTTCCAGCAGGTTCTCAGAGAAGAGGTGATTTTGTGCGAGGGAAACTTCAGAATCGCTTGTCTGGATGCGACTTCTTTTCGGCCTCGATCCATTCCAGAACCCTTGTGGAGGGTATTGCAACCCCATGAATGATTCCTTGCTAGATCTGATCGTCAATGCCAGCCCGCTGGTGCAAGCGGTCATGGCGCTCCTGTTGTTGGCTTCTGTGGTGTCCTGGGCACTGATTTTTCGCAAATCCAGTGAATTGAGGGCTGCCCAGACTAGTGCCGATGCCTTCGAGTCCCGTTTCTGGTCCGGGATCGACCTGGCAGATTTGTACACTCAATTGGCCAAGGCGGAGACGGGTGGGCTGGAAAGTGTTTTTCTGGCAGGTTATCGGGAGTTCGCCCGCCTGTTCAAATACCAGCCGTCTCCGGCCATGTTGACGGAGAATACCGAGCGCGCGATGCGGGTGGCCATCAGCCGCGCCCTGGATGAATTGGATGATCGGTTGGCGTTTCTGGCCACGGTCGGTTCCACCAGCCCTTATATCGGTCTGTTTGGTACCGTTTGGGGCATCATGAACGCCTTCCGGGCGCTGCAGCATGTGCAGCAGGCAACTTTGGCGTTAGTGGCACCGGGGATCGCCGAAGCATTGATTGCCACCGCCATGGGGCTGTTCGCTGCCATCCCCGCCGTGATTGCCTACAACCGCTATACCACCCGCATAGACAAACTGGGCCGGCGTTATGAACACTTCGCCGAAGAATTTCTATGCTTGTTGCAACGCAGGGCGCTCGATAAAGAATGAAATCCTCCACCATCAGGCCTCGCCGTCGTCCCATGTCAGAGATCAACGTGGTGCCGTATATCGATGTGACACTGGTGTTATTGATCATTTTCATGGTCACGGCCCCGTTGCTGCAGAACGGTGTCGATGTCAATCTTCCTCAGGCTCAGGCTAAGACGGTAGCCACCGAAGCCATTCCCCCCTTGATCGTGACCGTGGCCTCAGATGGCCAATACTATCTGAATCTGGATCAACCCAAGCAACCTGTCGCAGTGAAGACCTTATTGGTCAAGGTCAAGGCAGTTCTGCGTCACAAACCGCAAACCCAGGTGCTGGTAGCCGGTGACGACCAGGTTCCCTATGGTCGGGTCGTCCAGGTCATGGCGGCCCTGCAACGGGCGGGAGTGGATAAGGTTGGATTATTGACGCGCCCCCCGAATCCATGAAGCGCTCTTTCGGTTGGTGGCTACCTTTTCTCAAGTCCCTGGCTTTGCACAGTCTGTTGTTTACAGTATTGCTGCTACGTTGGCAGGGGGTGCCCACCCCTCGTCCAGTTTCCCCGCAGGAGCCTCCGGAAATCATCGAAGCGGTGGCGGTGGACGAACGTCAGGTCCAGGAGGAATTACGCCGGATCGAGGAAAAGGAGCAGGCTCGCCAGGCGTATCAGGAGAAGTTGAAGCGCCAGCGTCTGGCTGAAGAACGCCGGTTACAGGAGATAAGGCGCAAACGACAGCTAGAAAAGAAACGCCTCCAGGCTCTGGCCGAGAAACGCCATAAGAAGGCTCAGGAAGAGGCCCGGCGTCTGGCGGAGTTAAAAAAGCGCCAGCAAGAAGAGAAGGAACGTCTGGCCAAGTTGGAGAGACAGCGCCGGGAGGCCGAGCGAAAGCGCCAGGAGGAGGCCAAGCGCCGCAAGGCAGCAGAAGAAAAACGGCGTCGTGAAGAAGCAGCCCGTAAGGCGGAGGCGGCGCGTAAGAAGGCACTGGAAGAAAAACGCCGTGCGGAAGCCCGGCGGAAGGCTGAGGCCGAAGCCAAACGTCAGGCAGTCCTGGCCCGGCAGAAAGAAGTCGACAGGCAAGTGGTACGGGTGATCGGTAAAATCCGGCAACAAGTGGAAGGGCGATGGATCAGGCCGCCTTCGTATAGAACCGGTCTGTCCTGTACAATCCGCGTACGGGTGATTCCCGGTGGTGAGGTGGTCGATGCCCGGGTGATTCGTTCCAGTGGCAATGCGGCCTTCGATCGGAGTGCTGCTGTGGCTGTGCGCAAGGCTTCCCCCTTGCCGATTCCGGCTGACCCAGATGTTGCCGCCAGATTCCGTGAATTCAGTTTCGTTTTCAAACCTGAGGGTTGAGAGGTTCATGATTTTTCCAGCATATCGTAGTTTTCTCGCGCTCATGATCTGGCTGGCATTTGCGAGCACGCCTCGTGCCGAGCTGGTCATTGAAATCACCCGTGGGGTTTCGGATGCGATTCCTGTCGCCATCGTGCCTTTCGCCTGGGGCAGTAAGGGCGCTCCACCGGTGGACGTGGCGCGCATCGTGCAACAGGATCTCAATCGCAGCGGCCGGATAAAAGCATTGCCCGAACAGGACATGCTTACCCATCCGACCCGGCCGGACGCGATACAATGGCGGGCCTGGCGGGCCTTGGGACAGGATTATCTGGTCATCGGTCAGCTCAACGAAACTGGGGCGGATCAATACGAAGCCCAGTTCTTCCTCTTCGATGTCTATAAGGGGGAGCAACTGGCAGGATATCGCCTGGCATCCCGGGGCCGTGAGTTGCGTCATACCGCACACCGGATTGCAGACATCATCTACGAAAAGATCACCGGGGAACCAGGGGCGTTCGCCACCCGAATTGCCTATGTTGCGGTCACTCAGGAAGATGGCCGCAGGATCCACCGGTTGCAGATTGCAGATGCCGATGGTTTCAATCCCCGTACCGTGGTGGTGTCACCCGAACCCTTGATGTCCCCCGCCTGGTCTCCCGATGGTAAGTCGATTGCCTATGTCTCTTTCGAACGCCGGCGTTCGGCCATTTACCTGCAGACGCTCGCGACCGGAAAACGGGTTAAAATCGCCGATTTTGCCGGAATCAATGGTTCACCTGCCTGGTCCCCGGATGGCCAATATCTGGCCATGACCCTGTCCAAAGATGGCAGCCCGGACATCTACGTGCTCAATCTGGTTTCGAGGCGTCTGACCCGTTTGACCCGCAGTTATGCCATCGATACCGAGCCTGCCTGGTCTCCCGATGGTAAACGTATCGTTTTTACATCCGATCGTGGGGGCAGCCCGCAAATCTACGTCATCCCGGCAAAGGGGGGCAAGCCACGGCGTCTGACCTTCGAGGGCGGGTACAACGCCCGGGCCTCTTTTTCCCACGATGGCAAGAAACTGGCCCTGGTGCATGGGGGCAAAGGGTATCGTATCGCGCTGCTGGACCTTTCCACAGGTGGTCTTTCGGTATTGACTTCAGGCCCCCTGGACGAATCTCCCAGTTTTGCCCCCAATGGCAGTATGATCTTGTATGCGACCCAGACAGAAGGTCGTGGCCAGTTGGCAGCGATTTCCGTGGATGGGCGGGTGCGTCAGCGGCTTGCCACTCCGCAGGGGGATGTACGAGAACCGGCCTGGTCGCCTTTTTGACCAAAGGAGGAAAGCATGACACGTTTGATGTTGATTGGATTGGTATTGATGCTGGTGACCCTGCCGGGTTGCCAACTGTTTGGTGGTGGGGAGAAGGAAGCAGGTGCGGAACAGGCTGCCGCTCAGGCTCCACCAAGTGCGGCCACCCAGGGTCTGGCGGCGGGTGAAGGAACGACCGTCTACGAGGTTCAGACCATGGGTTCAGGGGAAGCCTCCGGCATAGGGAAGGCTGGACCTGATGAAACCGGGATGATTGCCAAACGCACCTTGTATTTCGACTTCGACAGCGCCCAGGTGCGAGGGGAAGACATCCCGGTCGTCAAGGCCCATGCCCGCTATCTGATGGCCAATCCGCAGCTGGTAGTCACCCTGGAGGGCCATACGGATGAAAGGGGTTCGCGCGAATACAATGTTGCCCTCGGCGAGGCGCGTGCCAAGGCGGTGGCCAAGCTGCTTGAGTTGAACGGTGTGGACCATCGCCGCATCCGTGTCATTTCCTATGGTGAGGAGAAACCCATGGCTCTGGGGCACGATGAGGCGGCCTGGCAACAGAACCGCCGGGTAGAGATCGTCTATGGCGGTTAATCACATGGGCAAGAGGTGGTTGATATCACTGATGTTCCTGGTCACGTCTGCTGCAGCAGGCGAAGACGAGCTGGAAAGGCGGGTGCGTATCCTGGAGCAACGCCTGTCGAGTCAGGCATTGATGGAGATGATGCAGCAGGTCGGTCAGCTGCAGCGCGAGGTGCAAACATTGCGTGGGCAGGTCGAGACTCTGGAAAATACGCTCAGGCAGCTGCGCGAAGGTCAGAAGCGCCAGTATCTGGATCTGGAAGGGCGTCTGCGACGGCTGGAAGGTGGGAACGCCCCTTCTCCCGAGGTTTCTTCCGGTGCCCCCTTGATCGAATCACCTTCTATGACAGATTCCAGCAAGCCTGAGGGGTCAGCTGGCGAGTACCAACCCAAAGCGGTCGAATCGGTTCAACCCGAAGTTGGTCTGACTCCCCCATCGGATCAGGCAAAACAGGCTTATCGAAAGGCCTATAACAAACTTCAGGCTGGCCATTTCGATGCCGCCATCACTGCGTTTACCCAATTTCTTCAGCAATATCCCCGGACTACGTTGTCCGCCAACGCTTATTACTGGCTTGGGGAAGCCTATTACGTGAAACGGGATTTCAACGCAGCCCTGGAGTCTTTTCGTCAGGTGGTCGAGCATTTTCCTTCCAGTCTCAAGGTCCCGGATGCCTTGCT